>DAIDIF010000215.1 GCA_027451805.1 Acidobacteriota bacterium | reverse complement strand
GGTGGCGGCGCCGGCGGCCACGCCGCCGCCCGCCTCCGGGGCTCCCGCCGCGGCCGCCAGCGGCGCTGCGACTGCGGCGCCGGCGGCCGGCGCCGGCGGGCAGCCGAATCTGGCGGCGGTGAAGATCGATTTCATCCCCGGCGAGAAGACGCTCTTTTTCGACGATTTGAGCGACATGGCGCCGGACGAGCCGCCGCCGCACTGGCGGGTGCGCGGCAGCCAGGTGACCCTGCTGATGCAGGGGGCGACGCGCGAGCTGAGCTTGAGCGTAACGCGCCTGACTTCCCCCCGCCTGGCGCTGCCGGCCAACTTCACGTTTCAATCGGTGACCACCTATCACTTGGGCAACGGAGGCGGGCTGCCGGCCGCCAACTGGCACTTCCTCACTGCCAACAACAACGACGCGCTGCTGATCCGCACCATCGGCAACTTTCCGGATCAGAAGCTTTCCCTGCAGGTCTTCGCCAACGGGAACGATATCGGCGACTATGACGTCCACCATATGACGTTTGCGCAGCCCGTGCATCTGGATTTGTGGCTGCAAGACGGCCGCGTGCGCGTCTACGTCAATAGCGATCGGATTATTGACGTCAACCAGGTCACCATTCACCCCGTGGTGCGGGTGGCGCTGCGCGCGAACCGGGGCGAGGGTGAACGGGTGCGGGTGGGGCTGCGGCGAGTGCGGCTGGCGGCCTCGGCGCCGGATTTCGCCGCCGCCATGCAGGCCTCGGGCAAGTACGTCACCCATGGCATCCATTTCGACACCAACAGCGCGATCCTGAAGCCGAGCTCGGCGGCGGTCATCCGCCAGGTGGCGGACGGGCTGATCGGGGATCCGGCGCTCAAGCTGGAAATTGACGGATACACGGACTCGGTGGGCAGCGACGCCGCGAACCTGACGCTGTCGCAGGCGCGCGCCGACGCCGTGCGCTCGGTGCTGATTTCGCAGTTCAGCATCGACGGCGGCCGGCTGACGGCGAAGGGCCTGGGCCCGGCCAACCCGATCGGTTCCAACGACACCGCCGCCGGACGGGCTGAAAACCGGCGGGTAGAGTTTGTGAAGACCCCCTAGGCCAAGCACTTGCCATGACGGCCAAATTCATCGGCGGGGCGATCGTGCTGACCGTGCTGGCCGGGCTGGGCGCCTGCACCCAGCGCGGTTCGGCAGGCGGGGGCGCCACCGCCGGTGCGCGCAGCACCAGCACGCCGCCGGCGCCGACCGCACCGCCGGCGGATCTGGCGGGCTACACCACGCCGCAACAGTTCGACCGGCACGCCGCTCCCAGCCGCGCCGACGTGCGCTTTTATCTGCAGGTGATGCCGGCCGCCATCGCGCGCCTGCAGCATCCACCGGCCGGGGATCAGGCCGCGCTGGCCTATTACCGGCGGTGGCAGAGCGCGGGAACGCAGGCCAACCAGCGAGCGTTGGCGGCGGCGCGGGCCGGCGATTACGCCGCAGCCGCCACCGCCGCCAACGGGGCGCTGCCCCGGACGCCGCAAGTCGAGCTGGCGCAGGAGTTGCAGAACGGCGGGGCCAGCCATCTGGTGGCGGAACAGTACGGCATGCCGGAAAGGCAGTGGAACAGCCTCGCGGATGCGGTGGAAGCCGCCGCCAACCCCTGCCGGCAAGCTTTGCCCTCGCTGCCGGCGCCCCGTCTGGCGCAGGCCTTCCAGAACTGGTCGTCGGAGTGCTACGGCGGCGACTCCAATGATCCGTTGGCCGGCCTGAGCGCGGCGCAGATGCGGCAGGCGGATCAGCAGGCAGCGCAGGACATCCGCTCGATTCTGGCCGCGCGCCAGGCGGTCGCTCCCTACGCCGCCCGGGTGCGCGTCCTGCAACTCCAATATGCCTGCGCCATTCCCGGCGTTGTGGGAAAGCAGCGCTGCCAGCAGGCGCGCCTGGTGCAGGCCATGGAGGATCCGATTATTCCCATACGCTAGCGGCGGCCGGCGGCGGGAGGACGCGCCGCCGGCGAGCGACGCTAGAAAGGCTCCCATGCAATTGCGGACATACTTCAGCGCGACCGGCTTGTCTCTGGCCGCTCTCCTCGCAACCGCGGGACCCCTCGCGGGGCAAGGGACGCGCTATCAGCCGCCGGTGCAGCAACGCGGGGTGCAGCCGTCGCGGGTCAATTCCTTGCACCTGCGGCAGCCGCCGGCATATTTCCAGGTGCAGGGGAGCGCGTTCAATGGGCGCGGCGGCGGGGCATCGTTTGAAGTTACGGTGACGGCCATGAACGGCTGGGGCCAGCCGCTGACCAGCTTCACCGGGCCCATCACACTGAGCAGCTCCGATCCGTCGCTGTCGGTTCAGAATCTGCAAAAAGTGAACGGCAGTTATGTCTATCCGTTCACCGCCTGTGCCGGCAGTTGCGACAATGGCCGGCATACTTTCATCCTGAGCACGAATGACGCGCATCCGGTGATTTCCATCACCGGCCCCGATGGCATGCAGGGACGCTCCGGACCCTTGGGCGCGACCGTCAACGACAGCCTGCAAGCGATGGCGATGGAACCCGGCAACGCCGTCCAGCAGGGTTCGGGCACCGCCGTGGTCGTGATCGCGCGGACGCCCGACGGCAGGCAGGACCAGGGCTATACCGGCACGATCGAGGTGACCGCCGCCACCGATCCCCATGCAGCGATGCAGGGCGGGACCCCGCTGCCAGCCTCCTATACCTTCACCAGCGATGTGGGCCAGCCGGGCGTCGGCGGCTACCAGGACATGAATCCCAACGATGGACGGGCGGCGCTGACGATTATTCCTGGATCCACGGGGCAACAGACCTACACCTTTACCGACCAGAACAGCGGCCAAAGCGCCAGCCTCAGCTTGAACGTGAACCCGCCGGCGGCCGCGCCGGCGGCCGCGCCGCAGATCTGGCGGATGATCCAGGACCATCAGCCGGCGGCGGCGCAGAGCCTGGGGCTGAACGATTTTGGCGAGACGGCGATGGCCTTTGACGAAGCCAGCGGGCGGATGGTGCTGCTGGGCGAGGCCAATGCCGACGGCCTGATCTGGCTTTCGACCAACGACGGCGGGCACTGGACCCAGGCCTGCGGGGGGCCGGCCCGGGTGGGCACCAGCCTGGCCTACGACGAGGCCACGCGGCAGATCGCCTTATTCGGCGGCAATGACGCCAACAGCGGCGGGGCGCAGGCGGGGCTCTGGGTTTCGGACGCACGCGATTGCCTCTCTCCGGCTGCGGCGGGCAACGGCCCGGCGGCCCGCGCCTGGGCCAGCATGGCCTACGACCCGACCACCCGGCTGCTGGTGCTCTGGGGCGGCACGGGCAGCCGCGGCGGCGTTTGGAGCTGGGATGGACGGAGCTGGACGCGGCATGCGGCCGGCGGGCCGCCGGCCCGCCAGGCGGCCATGCTGGCCTGGGATGGCCATTCCGGCAAGATGCTGCTGTTTGGCGGCTGGGACGGCAGCGCCACCGACAGCAATGAGAGCTGGGAGCTGGATACCGCGCACTGGACCTGGACGCGATTGACGCCGGCGCACCTGCCGCCGGCGCGGCATGGCGCCGAGATGCAATGGGATGCGGCGTACCAGGGAGACATCCTGTTTGGCGGCGACGCCGGACCGCTGTTTAACAATCAGGGGCAACTGGTCGAGCAGCAGTTCAACGATAGCTGGCTCTGGAACGGCAGCGACTGGCAGGAGCTGCAGGGCAGCTACATCAGCGCCAACGCCAATGGGCAACCGAGCGGGCGCGACGGGGCCGGCATGGCGTACGACAGCCGCAGCGGAGCGATGGTGCTGGAAGGGGGCTCGGAACTACTGTCGCAGCCACCCTCACAGAGTGGCCTCGCGGCCCAAGGCCAAAATTGCGGCGGTTGCAAGGTGAACCCGGGTTCGGCTTCGGAACAAGCGCTGGAACAGGTGGAAACTCGCCTGGACGACACCTGGAGCCTGCCCGCGCCGAGCGGCCAGCGACAGGCAGGCATCGGGCATGTTTATCACCCCCCGCTCAACTTGCGCCCGCTCGGGCCAGCGTCCCGCTTGAGCTCGACGCCGGCGCGGCCGGCGGCGGCTCGCGCGCCGCAGGTTTCGCCGCCCCGGCTGTGGGCGCCGCTGGCGCAGACCCAGGCGCGGCTCGCCGCCTCGCCGCTGCGCTATCAAGGGGCGTGCCCGGCGCAGATTCGCCTCACCGCGACGCTGGTTGCGAGCCGGGCTGGAACGCTGTTTTATCGGCTGCAGTATGGCGGCCGGCCCCTCGGCCCAGTCTATCGCCTGCAGTTTGACGCCGCGGGGCAACGCACCTTCACCACCGTGTGGACCCTGCCGCGCGCGGGCGCGTATTGGGCGCGGATCGCCATCACGTCGCCGATCGTTGCCTACTCCAACGTGGTCACCGTGCAGTCCGCCTGCCATTAAAGAGGCATCCACCAAGTTCACATAAGGAGAAACCATGCGAATCCGAACATCATGGACGGGCACGAGCCCCGGCGCCTGGGCGGCCCGGGCCGGCATGCTGATGGCGCTCAGCGCGATCCCGTTCCCCGCTCAGCAGATTTACACGGGAACCGTCGGCGTCTTGCGCGCCGGCTATTTTCAACTGGACCAGTCGGGACGCGCCCCGGTCTGGGTGCGGACGCAGGGCGCGGTGGAGGTGGCGGGCGGGCGGTTCTCGCACGCCCCCCTGCAGGCCGGCAATGCGGTGCAGGTGACGGGCAAGCTGTCGGGCAGCATGATCTGGGCCAGCCGGATTACGGTCCTGGGGGCGGGCGCGGGCGCGACGCCGGCGGCGTTTACCGCGAACGCCCCGCCCAGCGAAGCGCTGCGCAGCGCGCCGGCGGCGGCGCAGGCCGCGCCGTCCCCGGCGGGCGGGAGTGTCATCGACTGCAACTCTCTGCGGTACAGCAACAGCAATGGCTCGACTGAGTTGGTGTGCACGACCACACTGAGCCCGGCAACCCGAGACCTCATCCTGGCGGCGTTGGGCGGCCGGACGCAATCGCTGCAACTGGCCGCCACCACGAGCGACCGAATGGGCAGGCAAATGAAAGCGATGACCGTCAGGCTAAGAAATGCGACCGTAACCGGCTGGAAGTTGACCGACGGAGAGCAACTGGAGGTGGATTTCAAGCCGGGGCAAATGACGATCGCGCTGGAGCGCTGATTGACGCCGGCTCCAGCGGGGCCTCACCGCGGTCGCGGCTAACCGAAGCGGGCGGGGAGGAAGGCCTCGGGGGAGGCGACCAGCAGCGGGCTGCGGGCGCGGAAGGATTCGGCGTAGCCGACGCCGACCAGGCTGCCGATGTAGCGGTCCTCGGCCGCGTATTTGTCGAGCAGGGTGGCCTGGTCGCCGCGGAAGACGGACTCGTAGGCGCGCAGGGCGGCGAGCTTGCGCTCATAGACGGCGCTGACGTCCACGGCGAAATCAAAGCGGCTCCAGGCGGGCTCCATGCGGCAGTGTCCGAAAAAGAGGCGCTCGATGACGTGCGGCTCGGAGCGGCGGAGGGCGGCGGCGCCGGCGACCTGGTCCCATTTGGGCAGGCGGGCGTAAAAGACACCGTTGGCGACGATGGCGGCGGCAGCCTGATGGTCGGGATGGACGCCGGCGCCGGCGGTGGTGAAGACCCAGCGCGGGCGGTATCGCCGCAGCAGCGCGGCGACTTGGAGGCGGGCGGCGATGGTGTCGCGGATGAGGCGATCGCGCAGGCGGAGGGTAAGGCGCTGGACGCCGAGCAGGCGCGCGGCGAGCGCCGCCTGGCGGGCGCGGACGCCGGCCGGGGCGTAGCGCGCGGGCTCGCCGTCGCACAAGTCCACGAAGAGAATGGTGCGGCCGGCCTGGCGCAGCTTGAGCGCGGTGCCGCCCATGACCGCTTCCAGGTCGTCGGGGTGGGCGCCGAACGCGACGACGTCGAAGTGGCGTAGCGGGCGGCGGGAGACGGGCACGCAGGGCCTCAGGGCCGCGCTTCGGCGGCGCGGTCGATGGCGCGCTGCAGGCGGAGGTTGATGTCCCGGGCGAGAGCCTCGAGCGCGGGATCGGGCGCGGCGGCGCCGGCGGTGAGGCGGCGGACGGCGTCCACCGCGCCGAGGTAGATCCGGCCGTCGGCCTGGTAGACGACGGCGGGACAGGGCAGCAGCAAGCCGAGGGCAAGGTCGCGGCGCAGGGCTTGTTCGGCCAGGGCGGGGTTGCAGGCGCCGAGTTGGAGGTAGCGGGGGAAGTCCACGCCCAGCTTTTCCTTCAATTTGGCCTGGAGGTCGATGCGGCAAAGCACGCCGAAGCCCTCGTCGGCAAGGGTCTGCTCGAGGCGGGCGACGGCAGCGTCGAAGTCCAGGGCCACGGCACGGATGTAGCCATATTGGGACGGAATGTGCATGGAACCCCCAAGCTTATTGGATCAGACGCGCGATCGTGCCGCCGGTGACGGAAATCACCGAAAGTGACGTTTTGCCCCCTCGCTGCCTCTATGCCTTGTAGGCCGGGACCACCGGCCAAGCAGGAGGCAGAATGCAGACCGAGCGCATCGTGCGGATCTTTGCCGGCAGCGTGGTGTTGGTAAGCCTGGGACTGGGCCATTGGGTGGCGCCGGGGTGGTATTGGCTGACGGCGTTTGTGGGCGCGAATCTATTCCAATCGGGCTTCACCGGCTTCTGCCCGCTGGCGCTGCTGCTCAACCGCTTGCACAAACCCGCCCTGGCGGCGGGGCGATGAGCCGCCTGCCGCGGGGCGCGGCGGCAGGGCTGCTGGCGGGCCTGCTGGGGCTGCCGCTGGCCGCGGGCGCGCAGCAAGCCCCGCCGCCGGCGGCGCTGAGCCTGCGCGCGGCGGTAGGGATCGCGCTGCGGCAGAGCCCGCGGCT
>DAIDIF010000214.1 GCA_027451805.1 Acidobacteriota bacterium | reverse complement strand
CGGCGCTTCGGTCGGCGCCCACGACCTGGTCGCCCCGCTGCTCGCCGCCCGCCGCGCCGCCGTCGCCTTCGACGCGGTCCGCATCCGCCCCGGCCGTCCGGTTTGGTTCGGCGCGATGGGCCACCGCTGCTTCTTCGCTCTGCCCGGCAACCCGCTGGGCGCCATGCTCGGGTTCCTGCTCTTCGTCCGCCCGGCGTTGGCGCTGCTTGGCGGGCAGGTGCCCGCGGCGCTGCCGCCTCCCTTCGTTCTCGCCCGCCTCGGCTTCGAGCATCGCGCCGCGCCGCTGCCGCTCACCGTCTTCCGCCCCGCCCGCCTGCACGGGCCGGCCGCCGGCCTCGAGCCGGTGCTGGACGACCTTCCCTGCCACAGCTCCGCCGATCTCGCCGCCGCCGCCGCCGCCGACTGCTTCTGGGCCGCGCCCGAGCACGCCGAAGCGCTCCCCGCCGGCAGCCTCGTCGGTGTGGTCCTAAAATGATGGAAGCCCCGATGGCCTCCGCCACCACCGCCGCGCCCGCCACACTGACCGATAGCTTCGGCCGCTCCATCACCGATCTGCGCATCTCGGTGACCGAGCGCTGCAACTACCGCTGCCTCTACTGCCGCACCGGCCAAGGCGAGACGCCGGCCGCCGCCGCCCCGTCCGGCGAGGAACTGAGTTGGGCGGAGTTGGAGCGCCTGGCGCGCGCCTTCGTCGGCCTGGGCATCAGAAAGGTCCGCCTCACCGGCGGCGAACCGCTGCTGCGCCCCGGCTTGGTGGACTTCGTCGCCACCGTCGCCGCGCTCGGCGTCACCGACATCGCCCTCACCACCAACGGCCACTTGCTCGCGCCCCTGGCCGCGCCCCTGCGCCGCGCCGGCCTGACCCGCGTCACCGTCAGCCTCGACAGCCTGCAGCCCGATAACTTCGCCCGCATCACCCGCGTGCCCGGCGGCTTGGATCGCGTCCTGGAGGCGCTCGATGCCGCCGCGGCGGCGGGCCTCTGGCCGTTGAAGGTCAACGTCGTCCTCCTGCGCGGCTACAACGACGCCGAGATCGAGGACTTCGCCCGCTTCGCCCGCCGGCGCGACTGCGTGGTGCGCTTCATCGAGTTCATGCCGCTCGAGCAGGGCAGCCTCTGGAGCCGCGACCGCGTCGTCCCCATGGACGAGATCGTCCAGCGCATCAGCCGCGTGCACGCGCTCGATCCGCTGCCGCGCAAGCCCGGCGAAACCGCCTGCCGCTATCGCTTCCACGACGGCGCCGACGGCGAAATGGGCATCGTCGCCCCCGTCACCTCGCCCTTCTGCAACCAGTGCACTCGCATCCGCGTCACCGCCGACGGCAAGCTCCGCACCTGCCTGTTCTCCTTGCGGGAGTGGGATCTGAAGCCGGCGCTGCGCGACTCCGACGGCGCCGCCCTGGCCGACCGCATCCGCCGCGCCGTCGCGCAAAAGGAAGAACGCCACCACATCGGCGAGCCCGGCTTCGTCAAGCCCGCCCGCGGCATGGTCCAAATCGGCGGCTGAGCCGCCGCGCGGCAACCTTGGAATGGCGTAGGCTGTGCCATGGACGAACTCGATGTCCTGAAGCTGGTCGCCGCCCGGCTTGAGGCTGCAGGCATTCCTTATATGGTCACAGGCTCGATGGCCATGGCGCTCTACGGCCAGCCCAGGATGACGCGCGACCTTGATCTGGTCGTCGAGCTCGACGAGGCAGCGGCTGATCGCGTGGTCCGCCTGTTCGAGAGCGATTTTGTGCTCGATGCGGACAGCGCTCGTGCCGCCGCCCGCTCGCGCGGAATGTTCAACATGATTCATGGGGACGCGGTGATTAAGGTGGACTTCATCGTGCGCAAGGACGAACCCTATCGCCGCGAGGAGTTCCTCCGGCGGCGTGCCGCCGAAGTCGGCGGACAACGCATCTGGGCGGTCACGCCGGAGGATCTGATCCTGTCCAAGCTCGTCTGGGCAAGCGTCGGCCGGTCCGAGCTGCAGCTACGCGACGTGCGCACGTTGCTGGGCGCCGGTCGCACGCTCGATTTGGCCTACATCGGCGCGCGTGCGGCCGATTTGGGCATTGCCGGACTTTGGCGGGAGGTGCAGCCGCAGTGAGCGACACTGCCCCCTGGGCCGCGGCCAAGATGGCCGAGCTGATGGCACGGCGCAGCCCGGAGGAGCGGGTGCGCATGGCCTCGCGCTCGTTCGACGCGGCGCGGGAGCTCGTCCTTGCCGGCCTGCGGCACGATTTCCCCGATATCGGTCCGAAAGAGCTGCGCCTGCGCCTGCTCGAGCGCACCTATGCCGCCGATTTCACGCCCGAGGCCTGGCAACGGATGCTGCGCCTCTGGAAGCAGCGAGATCGCCGCTAACCTACAGCGCCTCCAGCAGCCCGCGCAGCTGCGCGTCCGCCCCAGCGCGCAGTTCGTCCCAGCTCCCCTGCGCCGCGATGCGCCCGGCGTCGAGCGCGATCACCTGCGGCGCCAGCCGCTCCAGCACCTCTGCCTGGTGATCCACCGCCAGCAGCGTGAACCCCAGCGCCGCGCGCCAGGCGAGCAAATCTTGCAGCAGGTCGCGCACCCGCGCCCGGTCGAGTCCGGCGAACGGCTCGTCCAGCAGCACCAGCTGCGGCCGCCGCGCCAGCATCCGCGCCAGCGCCACCCGCCGCGCCTGCCCGGCGGAAATCGCCGTCGCCGGCGCCTCCCAGACCTCGTCCAACCGCAGCCGCGCGCGCAACTCGCCGAGCCAGGCCGCGTCCGCGCCCGGCGGCACGCCGAAGCCGACGTTTTGCGCCACGCTCAAATGCGGAAACAGGTTCGGCTCCTGCGTCAGGTACCCCACTGGCCGCCGATGCAGCGGCGGCCCGGCAGGAAACAGTTCTAACCCGTCCAGCCGAATCGCTCCCGCGTCCGGTGTCTCGACGCCCGCGATGCACGCCAGCAGCGTGCTCTTGCCCGCGCCCGAAGCCCCGAAAACTCCCAGCGCCCCGCCGGCCTCGACCGTCAGGGCAACCTCGAGCGTGAAGGTGCGGCGCTGCTTGCGGATCGTCGCCTCAAGCATCGCGCCCCCCTCCCGCCAGCGACCGCCGCGCGGCGAAGTGCAGCAGCATCGGCACCGGCAGCGCCGCCAGCAGGAAGGCCAGCAGCAGCGGCATCACCGCCGGCAGCCCGCGGCTCTCCAGGTCCACCCACAACTGCACCGGCATGCCCGCCGGATAGTAGGCGGTGATCACCACCGCGCCGAACTCGCCGATCGCCCGCACCCAGGCGAAGCCCAGCGCCGCCGCCAGCCCGAGCGTGGCCAGCGGCAGCGTCACCCGCCGGAACACCGCCGCCGGCCCCAGCCCGAGCAGCGCCGCCTGCTGCTCCAGCCGCCGCGGCACCGCCTCCAGCGCCACCAACGCGCCCAGCACGTAATAGCCGATGCTCACGTAGACCTGCGTCACCACGAACGCCGCGCCGCTGTTCGTGGTTTCCATCCCCAGCCGCGCCAGCAGCGCGCCCACGCCCGCCTCCGGCCGCAGCGCCAGCGCCAGCAGGATGCCCAGCGCCAGCGACGGAATCAGAATGGAGATCAGCAGTGCCGCCTGCCACCACGCCCGCGCCGCGCCCCGCAGCCGGCGGATGTAGAGCGCCGCCGGCGTGCCGATCATCACTACGATCGCCATCGCCAGCGCGGTCAGCTCCAGCGAGACCCGGATCGCCGCCGCCGAGGCCGCGCCCGCCTCCCCGCTCCACTGCCAGCGCCCCACCGGCGCCCACATCCCCGCCAGCGGATAGAGCAGCAGCAAGGCGAATAGCCCCGCGCCGGCATGCGCCCAGAAGCCGCGTTTACCCATGCGCGGCGACCAGCGGCGCTTCCCCCCCGGCGGCGTCGTAGCCGTACTGCCGCAGTAGCGCCTGCGCCTGGGCTCCGCCCAGCCAGCGCACGAACGCCCGCGCCGCCGCCGGCTGCGGCGCCGCCGTCAGCGCCGCCGCGTAAAAAATCAACGCCTGCGGCCGATACGTGCGTCCGTCGAGCGTCAGGGCGATGCCACGATCCGCCTCCGTCAGCACCCCGCTGAGATTGATCGCCGCCGGCAGCCGGACGTAGGGAATGTGGAATGGCCCCGGCTGGGTGCGATAGGCGGAGGCGGCGTCGAGCTCGCCGCTTTGCAGCCGCCCCTCCACCATGGCCTCGGCGAAAATCTGGCGCGGATTCATCGTCGGTCCCAGGATGCGCGCCGCCAGCCCGGGTTGCCGGTAGTAGCGCTCGGCCAGCTCGCAGACATAGATGATGTTGCGCCCCTGCGGGTCGGCGCTGGGGTCGGTGCGCCCGAAGCGAAGGCCCGGCGTTTCGAGAATCCGCCACCAGGGCTGTCCCTGCGCCAGCGCCGCGGCGAACTTCCCGCGCGGCGCGTAAGCGATCACCATCTCCGTGCGCGCGATCGCCGCCGCCGTGCGCGCCATCCCCGCCTGCAGCACGATCGCCATCGGCTCCGCGGTCACCGCGATGAAGACGTCCGCCCGCAGGCTGCCGCCGGTAATCTCATGCGCCAGTGCATTCGCCCCCTGCGCCCGCCCGCGCAGCGCCACCCCCAGCGCCCGCCCCGCCGCCGGCCCGATCGCCTGCTCCATCACCGCCGTCATCGAGCCGGCGTAGGCCACCTCCAGCGGCGTTGACGCCGTCGTCATCGCCCACACCGGCGCCGCGCCCGCGGCCGCCGCCGCGCCGATCGCCGCCATGAAGTCGCGCCGCCGAATCAGCATGCCGCGATTATAGGGCGTCGAACGTCGAACCTTGTTGCCCCCCCGCCCCGGCGCTAGACTGAACTCGTCAGCCGGAGGTTCCGATGGCGAGAGTCACCCATCTCAACGTCAACGGCGCGCGCCGCGCGCTCGACGTGGACGCCGACGCCAAACTGCTCTGGGTGCTGCGCGACTCGCTCGATCTCACCGGCACCAAGTTCGGCTGCGGCGAAGGCCAGTGCGCCGCCTGCACCGTGCTGCTCGACGGCACCCCCCGTCACGCCTGCCTCACCCGGGTTGGTGAGGTCGGCGACCGCCAGGTCACGACGATCGAGGGTCTGGAGCAAAATGGCCGGCTGCACCCGGTGCAGGCCGCCTTCCTCGAGGTCGAGGCGATGCAGTGCGCCTACTGCACCTCGGGCATGATCCTGGGTACGGTCGCCTTCCTGCGCCGCAACCCGCATCCCACCGACCCCGAAATCGTCGCCGCCATGGACGGCCATCTCTGCCGCTGCGGCACCTACGATCGCATCCTGGCCGCCGTCAAGCTGGCCGCCTCGCGCCTCGACGGGAGCGCCGCATGAGCGCGAAAACCACGCTTCCTCCTCCGCCCGAAGTTGAGCTGGAACGCTACGAACTGCGCGAAACCCCGCGCTACCGCTTCGCCTTCGACCGCCGCGGCTTCTTGCAGTCCCTCGGCGGCGGCATCGCCATCCTGCTGGCGGCGCGCTCGGCGCTCCCCGCCGCCGCGCAAGCGGCGCAGGAGTCGGGCCAGGCGTTCGAGCGCCATCCCATTCCGCAGGCGATCGACGCCTGGCTGCACATCGCCCCCTCCGGCGCCGTGACCGTCTTCACCGGCAAGGTCGAAGTCGGCCAGAACATTCGCACCTCGCTCTCGCAGGCCGTCGCCGACGAGCTGCGCGTGCCCATGAGCGCCGTCACCATGGTCATGGGCGACACCGCGCGCGTGCCCTTCGATATGGGCACCTTCGGCAGCCGCACCACGCCGCAGATGGGCACCGAGCTGCGGCGCGCCTCCGCCGCCGCGCGCAACGTGCTGTTGAACCTCGCCGCCAAGCGCTGGGGCTGCGGCTGCGACGTGCTGCACGCCGCCGGCGGCGCCGTGCATGATCCGGCCAAGCACCGCTCGCTCACCTACGGCGAGCTGGCCCAGGGCGAGCTCCTGGCCGAGACCATTCCCGCCCACGAGCCCACCACCCCGGCCGCAGAGTGGACCGTTGCCGGCGCGCCCGCGCCCAAGGTCAATGGCCGCGACTTCGTCACCGGCAAGCACCGCTACACCCCCGACCTGAAGCTGCCGGGTATGCTCTACGGCAAGGTGGTGCGCCCCAGCGCATTCGGGGCCACACTGGTCGCGGCCGACGTCTCCGCCGTGCAGGCCATGCCCGGCGTGCACGTCATCCGCGACGGCGACTTCCTCGGCGTCGCCGCGCCCGACCTGCTCACCGCCGAACGCGCCGCCGCCGCCGTCAAGGCTACCTGGCACGCCCAGCCGCAAATCTCCAATGCCGGGCTCTTCGGCTTCCTCACCGCCCACGCCCGCCCCGGCCGCGAAGGCGGCGTGCACTCCAGCGAAGGCGACGTCGCCGCCGCCCTCGCCGCCGCCCCGCACCGCGTCGAGGCCACCTACCACATTGCCTACATCCAGCATTGCCCGCTCGAGCCCCGCGCCGCGCTCGCGGTCTGGAACGGCGGCCGGCTCACCGTTTGGACCGGCACCCAGCGCCCCTTCGGCGTGCAGGAGCAGCTGGCGCAGGCCTTCCGCATGCCGGAAGCCGACGTGCGCGTCCTCATGCCCGATACCGGCTCCGCCTACGGCGGCAAGCACACCGGCGAGTGCGCGGTCGAGGCCGCCCGCCTCGCCCGCGGCGCCGGCAAGCCCGTCCACCTGCTCTGGACCCGCGAGGAGGAGTTCACCTGGGCCTACTTCCGCCCTGCCGGCGTGATCGAAATCAAGGCTGGCGTCAACCCCGACGGCCGCCTCGCCGCCTGGGAGATGCACAACTACAACTCCGGCCCCGCCGCGCTCAATACCATGTACACCGTGCCCCACAAGCTGGAGGAGTTCCACCCCGTCCCCAACGCTCCGCTGCGCCAGGGCTCCTACCGCTCCCTCGCCGCCTGCGCCAACCACTTCGCCCGCGAGTCCCACATGGACGACCTCGCCCACGCCGTCGGTCTCGACCCGCTCGACTTCCGCCTGAAAAACTGCGCCCACCCCCGTCTGCATGACGTCTACCTCGCCGCCGCCAAACAATTCAACTGGCAGGGCCGCCGGAAGCGGCCGCGCCACGGCTTCGGCCTCGCCGGCGGCATCGAAAAGGGCGGCCACGTCGCCGCCTGCGCCGAAGTCCGCGTCGAGCCCGACGGCGAGGTCAGGATCCTGCGCGTGGTCGAGGCCTTCGACTGCGGCGCCATCGTCAATCCCAACGGCCTGCGCAACCAGATCGCCGGCGGCCTCACCATGGGCATCGGCGGCGCGCTCTACGAGGCCATCGAGTTCGCCGACGGCAAAATCCTCAACCCGACGTTCGCCCGCTATCGCGTTCCCCGCTTCCGCGACCAGCCCCAAATCGACGTCGTGCTGGTCAACCGCAAGGACGAACCCTCCTTCGGCGCCGGCGAAACCCCCATCGTCGGCCTTGCTCCCGCCGTCGGCAACGCCATCTTCGACGCCATCGCCCTCCGCCGCCGCGACCTCCCCATGGCCCCCGGCGGCAAGCTCCCGCTCACGGCGTAGTTCACCAGATGTGCACGCGGTCGTTCGCCGGCCGCCACATCGGTTGCCCCGGCTTGATCCCGAACGCCTGATAGAACGCCGGGATGTTTGACAACGGCCCGATCACGCGGTACTCCGCCGGCGCGTGCACGTCGCTCAGCAGTTGCCGCCGCAGGCTGGCCTGCGTCTGGTGCGACAGCCACCCCAGCGCGTAGCCCAGAAAGAAGCGCTGCAGCGGCGTCAGCCCGTCGATCTTCTTGCCCGCCTTGTACTCCGCCGTCTGCTCGAACGCATCCAGCCCGAGCAGGATGCCGCCGTAGTCGGCGATGTCCTCGCCCAGGCACGCCGCGCCGCGGATGTGCAGCCCCGGGATCGGCTGGTAGGCGTCGAACTCTTGCACCATCAGCGCCGCCCGCTGCTGGAAGCGCGCGGCGTCCTGCTTCGTCCACCAGTCCTTCAGGTTGCCGTGCGCGTCGAAGTGCCGTCCCTCGTCGTCGAAGCCATGCGTGATCTCGTGCCCGATGGTCGAGGCGCCCGAGTAACCATAGACGATGGCGTCGTCCAGGTCCTGGTCGGGCACGCCTGGCACCGCGAACTGCGCCGCCGGCAGCACGATCTCGTTGTTCGAGGGGTTGTAGTAGGCGTTGTACGTCTGCGGTGTCATGTCCCAGCGGTTCCGGTTCACCGGCTTGCCGAAGCGCGTCACCATCTTGTGGAAGCGCCACTGCGAAGCGCGCATCATGTTGCCCGCGAACGAGTCGCGGCTGATCATCAGCCCGGTATCGTTCGGCCACTGGCTGGGATAGCCCACTTTGGCCACCACCGCCTGCAGCTTCACCAGCGCCTGCTGTTTGGTCGCCGGGCTCATCCAGGTGAGCTTCTCGATGCGGTGCCGGAACGCCGTGCGGATCGCCTGCACCAGCGCCGCGTAGCGCGCCTTTTCCGTGGGCGGGAAGTAGGCGTGCACGAACTTGCGTCCCAACTCCATCCCCAGCGCCTGGTTTTCCGCCCGCAGTGCCCGCTTCCACCGCGGCTGCTGCTGCTTTTGCCCGCTCAGGTCGGTGCCGTAGAACTGGAAGCTGGCGTCGCGGAAGCTCGAGCCCAGATACGGCGCGTAGGCGTTGACGAGATGCAGCCGCAGGTAATCGCGCAGCACGCGCGCCGGCGTCTCGCCCAGCGCGGCGTTGAGGCCGCGGAAGAACGCCGGCTGCCCCACCACCACCGTCTTCGCCGGCAATCCCCAGCCGTCCAGCGCCTGCCGCCAGGCGATGCGCGGCGAGTAGCGCGCCGTCAGCGCCTCTGGCGTCATCGGGTTGTAGTTCTGGTTGGGGTCGCGCAGCGCCGCCAGCGGCCGCGAGGCCTTGGCCAGCGCGGTCTCGAACGTCATCACCCCCTGGGCGCCGGCCGCCGCCGCCGCCGGCGTCTGCCCCAGTAGCTCCAACATGTGCTCCAGGTACTGCCCGTACTCGGCGCGCAGCCGGGCCACGCCGGGCTCGGGGTTGAAGTAGAAGTCGCGGTTGGGCAGCCCCAGCCCGCCCTGGCCCAGATGCACCGCCATCTCGGCGCTGTCCTTCTGGTCTTGCGACACGCTCATGCGGTAAAACGCGTTGATCCCCAGCGGCGCGAGCGTGCGCGCCACTGCCAGTGCTTGCGCCGCCGTCGTGACGCCGGCGATCTGCTTCAGGTAAGCCGCCAGCGGCGTCAGCCCCGCCGCGTCGGCGTGGCCCGCGTCCATCGCCACCGCCCAGAAATCGCCGATCTTCTGCTCGTCGCTGCCCGCCGCGGCGCCGCTCGCCGCCGCCTGCTGGCTGATCGTGCGCAGCCGCGCGTTGATCTCGTTCTCCACCAGGTTGCCGATCCCCCAGGAGGAGTCCGTCGCCGGAATCGGGTTCTTCGCGATCCAGCCTTCATTGGCGTAGAGGAAAAAGTTGGCGCCCGGATTCACCGCAGTGTCCATGTCCGCGGTGAGCGGGTCGGGGATGGTCGTCGCCGCCGGCTTGGCGGCGCGCCCGCAGGCGGCCAGGCTGCACGCGGCCGCGAGCAGCAGCAGGGCAAGGTTCCGCATGCCCGGGATTATGCCACGCGCTGGGCCGAAGCCGGCGCGGCGCCGTCACCCGCCCGCGCGGCGGCGTACAGCACCAGCGTCAGCCACAGCAGGTCGGCGGTCGCCAGGTGCAGCAGTTGCATCCCCGCCGGCGCCGTCAAGGCGACATCCAGCGCCCCGCACGCCCACTGCACCCCCACCGCCGCCGCCACCGCCACGCCCAGCCGCTGCGTCAGCCGCGCGGCCTGCGCCGGCCGCGCCTCGATCACCAGAGAGAGCAGATAGAGTCCGGCCAGGATGGCGATCGCCGG
>DAIDIF010000213.1 GCA_027451805.1 Acidobacteriota bacterium | reverse complement strand
CTGCGTCGCACCTCCGCAGTCGCCTAGACCTCACCGTGGAGGCGCTGATCGTTGATAATCCCCGCTGGCACCCGCTTTTCACCGCCGAGGAGCTTGAGATCTGCAAGCGGCGCCTTCGGGAATACACGAAACCGACCGCGTAGGCCGCCAGCCATCCGGGCTCGCTGCGCTCGCGCTGATCGCGGCAGCTGGGAGACGCCTTGAGCGCCAGCGGGCGTCTGTTGCCGGGGCCGAAGCACGGGCACAGCCCGACCATCGCCTGGCCCCTGTCAGCGCCGGTGCAAAAATCCCCATAGCGCCGATTGAAAAATCCCCCGCTTGTGGCAAGGGATGACCGAGGCTTGCCTCTGGCGACAGAGGAGGGCCGCAACCTGTTAAGGGGGAAAGACGTGCAGGAGATCAGGGAGTTGCAACGGCAGGGAGTGGGGGTGCGGGCGATCAGCCGGCTGACCGGCTGGGACCGCAAGACGATTCGCAAGTACCTGGCGGGGGCAGGCGGAGGGCCGGTGTACGGGCCGCGCCAGGCGCGGCCGGGTAAGCTGGACCCGTTCAAGGGGTACCTGAACCAGCGGCTGCAAGCCGGGGTATGGAACGCCCAGGTGTTGTTGCGCGAGCTGCGCGAACGCAGCTATGGCGGGGGGTACACGACCCTGAAGGCCTGGCTGCAACCGCAGCGCCGGGCGGCCCGGAGCGCGGCGGTGCGCCGGTATGAGACGCCGCCGGGCAAGCAGGCGCAGGTGGACTGGGGCCACCTGGGCTCGCTCGCCGGCGAGAACGGCGAAGCCCAACTCTGGGGCTTTGCGATGACGCTGGGCTATAGCCGGCGGGTGTTTGCCGAGGCCGCGACCGATCAGCGGCTGGGCACGCTGCTGCGGATGCACGAAGCGGCGTTTGCGGAGTGGGGCGGGGTGCCGGAAGAGATACTGTATGACCGGATGAGGGCGGTCTGGACGGGGGTTGACGAGCGCGGCGAGATCGTCTGGAACCCGATCTTTCTCGACTTCGCCCGCTACCGGGGATTTGTGCCGCGGTTGTGCCGGCCGTACCGGGCGCCGACCAAGGGCAAGGTCGAGGCTGGGGTCAAGTACGTGCGGCGCAACTTTCTGTGCGGCCTGCTGGGCCGCGAGCCGAGCGGGTTGGGCGAGCTCAACCGGGAGCTGCGCGCCTGGACGGCGGAGGTGGCGAACGAACGTGTCCACGGCACGACCCGGGAGCGGGTGTTGGCGCGCTGGGAGGCGGACCGGGCGGCGCTGCAACCGCTGCGCGGGCTGCCGCCCTACCCGTTTGTGGATGAGGAGCTGCGCAGGGTGGCGCGCGACACCGATGTGGCCTGGGAGGGGAGCCGCTACTCGGTGCCGTGGCGCTTCGCCGGCGCGGAGGTGTGGGTGAAGGGGCGGGGCGCCGAGGTTGAGGTGCGGCACGGCGCGGACCGCATCGCGGTTCACGCCCGGGCGATGCGACGCCACCAGGTGGTGACCCGGGGCGAGCATCACGCGGGCATCCCGCTGGGCGCCGGCGGCGGCGGGGGCAAGACCCTGGTCCACCTCCAGGCGGGGGCGCCGGTGGTCGAGGCGCGGCCGCTCGCGGTCTACGACCGCGTGGCCTGCGGGGGTGCGCAATGACCACGATGGAGCGCCTGCAAACCACCCTGTCGGCGCTGGGGCTGAGCGCCATCGAAGCCCGGGCCGAGGCGTTGCTCGAGCGCGCGGCCAAGCAGGAGCCGGCCTATGCCGACTTTCTGCTGGAGGTGATGAGCGCCGAAGCCGATGTGCGGCGGCAGCGCTACCTGAAGGCCCGGCTGCAGTTGGCGCATCTGCCCTATGTGAAGACCTTCGAGCAGTTCGACTTCGCCTTCCAGCCCTCGATCGACGAGCGCCAGATCCGCGAGCTGCGCACGCTGCGCTTCATCCACGAAGCCTCGAACGTCATTCTGCTGGGTCCGCCCGGGGTCGGCAAAACCCACTTGGCGGTGGCCTTGGCCGAGGCCGGCATCCAGGCCGGCCAAGCCGGCTACTTCATCACCGCGCACGACCTCGTGGCCGACCTGGGGCGAGCCTACCGCGAAGGCCGGCTCGACCGGCGCATGCGCGTGTACCTGGCGCCCAAGGTGCTGGTGATCGACGAGATGGGCTACCTGCCGCTGGACGACATGGGCGCGACCATCTTCTTCCAACTGGTGAGCGCACGCTACGAGCGCGGCAGCATTGTCCTCACCTCCAATAAGAGCTACGGCGAATGGGGCGCGATCTTCGGCGATCCCATTATCGCCACCGCCATCCTCGACCGGCTGCTGCACCACTCGACCACCGTCAACATCCGCGGCGACAGCTACCGGCTCAAGGAACGGCGCAAAGCCGGCCTGGTGCCTTCCCGCCAGGCCGATCCAAAGCTGGCCGAGGCCCCGGCCTCCGCTCCGCCCAAAACGCGCCGCCAAGCGGCGCTGGGCTCCGCTCCGGCCGGAGCCTCGGCCAGCCGCCTCTGAGGGGTCCTCGGTGGGTGACTTTTCGACCGGCGAAGTGGGGAATGTTCAACCGGCGTTGACACCCCCAGGGCGCCTGCGCTCTCGGGCGGCAGCGGGAGGGCGGCCCGAAGAGAGGTTGCCGAGCCACCTCGCCAAGAACGTCGCGCAGGTTCCGGCGCAGATGGGCGCAATCCTCGTCCCAGCTTGGCACCTAACATCCCGCGCAGCTTGCGCCGGGCCGACCCAGCCCGCGCGGGGCGGCCCTCTTCCCGCAGCCCGTCGACCGCGGTGCCCCCAACCGGATCCGCTACTCTGGCCTCGGCCTCGACCAAGGCGCGGCGCGCCGCGGGGAACGTCGGATCGCGCTCGCGGTAGGCCCGCAGTCGCCCGAGGCTCGCCTCGAGGCTGCGCTCCCTCGGCCCGCGACGCAGCAGGTAGCTCCTCACCGCCCCGTTCAGCAGCTGATTGACCGGCCGCCGCTCGATCCGGCTCAGGTTTTCGAGGGCGGCGCGCACCCCTAAGCTCCTCCCGTAGTATCCGCCCGCATCTCTTCCGCCCACGGCTCCCGCGCCATGTGCTCGCGCAGTGCACAGTTGATCTCCGTCTGGTAGTTTCCCCCGCCCGTGGCGTCCACGCGCTTGCGGAACCAGTCGAGCACCTCTCGGTCGAGCCGGATCGTCACCCGCACCTTTCCCGGAGACGTCGGAATCACCGCGCCCCGATTGCCGTTGCTGAAGTCGAATTCGTCCCTCATCGCATCCCTCCCTCGTACTCCCGCCGCTCCCGCGCTGTTGCCTTGCGCGCCGAGATTAACCGAACCCGCTCCCCCGCCAGCAATAAGCGACCACGAGAACCCGCCCAAATCCGTCGCGGGCAAGGGTCGCCTACCGCTCTTCGTCGGCCGCCTCATCCCGCACCGTCAGAGCCGTCTCGTCCTCCAGGGCCGTAACCGAGTCCGCGAAGCGCACGCCATGCTTGCGCCAGTTCGCCTCCGCCTTCCGCGGATTCCACTCAACCGCGATCATGCCTGTGCACAATTGTGCACGATGAGCCTGCCGCGGCGCAGCCGCGGCGAAGCCGTCAAGCCGCGTCAGTGCGCCCGATTGAGCGGGATGATCAGGCAGCCGACGCTGCCGGTCGCCGGCTCCTCGGCCAGGATGCGCAGGGTCACGACACGCGCGGCGGGCGTGAACGTCTGGCGAAACTGTAGGCCGTTGCGAAGCGCGGCGGCGTATTGGGCGGCGGTGAGGCGCAGCCGGATCGGGTTTGACATGCGCTGTACCACCACCCCGGCGGCGTTCTGGCCGACAAGGCCGATGGTGACCGCGCCGCGCCGCACGCCGCCGCGTTGGCTCAGCTCCAGGCCGCCGATGCCCACGGCGCCCCTGACGATCAGCCGGTTGCCATCGAACACCTCGACGTGGGCGGTGATCGGAATCCCCTCGGCGTCCATTGGGCTGCCGACCGCCGCCGCCATGGGGTCGACGTCGCCCAATAGCCGCTCGGATAGCGGGCGTGCAGGCCGCGGAGCGAAAGCTCGACGCCGAGCCGATGAAATTGGTTGCCAACCGACCGGCCGTCGACATAGAACCCGAGCGTGTAGCTTTTTCCCGAATCCTCCACCGCTTGCCGGATGCCGGCAGCCAGATCGTTGCTGTTGAGATAGGCAACCCCTCCCGTCTTGGCCGCGATGTCGACGAGGTCGTCCTGCCCCGGCGGCTGCCAGGTCGACTGCGAACAACTCGCCCACCACTTGAACGGGCTGTTCGCCGGCCCCGGCCCCCCATGGTCACGGCCCTGTGGAATCCGGCCGCGCGTTATCAGCTCGCGGGCGTCAACCGGATAAACGGCAACCCGTTGATCGCCCAGCGCCGCCGCGATCTCGCGCGCGGGAATGCAGGGAGCGGCCGTGACCCAAATTAAGCTGACCTTTCCCGGCACGCGCGCCAGGTGACTCCCGATGGTGCGCAGCGCCGCCAGCGTGAACGCCGCGTCGTCGAGATGCTGGGCGTAGGCGACGCGAAGATCGAAACTGCCCGCAAGAGCGGCAAACTCGCCACCCACTGCGCTGGCGAAGGAGCCTGGGAATGGTGCAAGAGCTTCCAGATTTCTGGAGGGCCGGAACCGCCGCAAGCCGGCCAGCAGTTGGGCCTTGTTCGCGTTGAAATCGGAAAGAACGGCGAGCCGCCGCGTGTCCAACCCCCACAAGGCCACGCTGTCGTTCGCGCCAAGCTGATTCAAATAGCCCGCGATCCCCTGCTCGCCCAGATCGCAGCCTCCGCCCGCATCGAACGCTGGG
>DAIDIF010000212.1 GCA_027451805.1 Acidobacteriota bacterium | reverse complement strand
ACCGCCGATCACGCCGTCGCCGCCGACGTCATCCTCAACGCCTACGCCGCCAAGCAGCGCGACGCCATCGTGCGCCAATTGCCGGCCGCGATCGAAGCCATTCCCGGCGTCCAGTCGGCCGGCACCACGTCCTATTTGCCGCTCCAGGGCGAAACTTGGGTCGACACCGCCAAGGTGCCGGGCAAGATCTATCCCCCGGCGCAAACTCCGGCGGTAAACGTGCGCTTCGTCGGCCCCGGCTACTTTCGCGCCATCGGCATCCCGCTGCTCGCCGGCCGCGGCATCCGGGAATCGGACCGCAACGTCAAGGCCGGCGTCGCCATCCTCACCGCCGCCGCCGCGCGCGTCCTCTGGCCCGGCGTGCCGTTGCGCTCGGTGGTTGGCCGCCGCATCGTGTTCAACGACCACGGCAACGAGACCCAGCCCGTGGTCGGCATCGCCGCCGACGCCCGCGCCACGCTCGCCCAGCCCGCGCCCGCGCTGGTCTACCAGCCCTACTGGACCTATCCGCCCTACCACCTCTACCTCATCGCCCGCAGCCCGCTGCCGGAATCCACGCTCGCCGCCCCGCTCCGCCGCGCCATCTGGAAGCTCGCCCCTGCCGCGCCCATTCCCCAGCTGCGCCCGCTGGCGGCGCTGAAGACCGACGCCGTCGCGCCGCAGCGCTACCAGCTCACGCTCTTGCTGCTCTTCGCTGGCCTGGCGCTGCTGCTCGCCGCCATGGGCGTCTACGCGCTGGTCGCGCACAGCGTCGCCCGGCGCGCCAAGGAGTTGGCGATTCGCGTCACGCTGGGCGCGGCCGCGGGCTCGATCCGCGGCCTGGTGCTGCGCCAGGCGCTCGCCCCGGTCGCCGCCGGCGTCGCCGCCGGCCTTGTGCTGGCGCTGGCCTTCGGCCGCCTGCTGGCCAGCCTGCTGTTCGAGGTCGCCCCCGCCAGCCCGCTCGTGCTCGCCGCCGTCGGCGCCGCGGTGCTGCTCGCCGCCCTCGCCGCCTGTCTCGCCCCCGCCCGCCGCGCCGTCCGCGCCGACCCCCTCCGCGCCCTGCGCGCCGAGTAGCTGCGGAAGCTTACTCCATGCCTTTGGCCGCCGATACCGGCGTCCAGGGGTAGCCGTTCATGTCGCGCAGCAGCGGCTTCTGCCAGTCGTACTGCGGGTGCGCCTGCAGAAACGCCGCCGCGCTGAACTTGCTGCCGCAGGGGTGGCCGCTGACGGCGATGAACGACATCCGCGCCGCCATCGCCGAGTCGATCACCTTGCCCTCCACCGCCCCGGAGTCGCGGTAGGCCGGCCCCGCCAGGTCGCCGTGCCCGCACAGCGTGCGCTGGTCGGGATGGATCTTGTGCAGGATCACGTCGTAGTGGTCCGACTCGAACTTTTCCGCCAGTTGCGGGTCGATCTGCCCCTTGTACTGCTTCATCAACTGCAGCCAGCGCGTGTGCCGCGCATTCTCGCTGTTGGCCGGATCGTGCAGGTTGAACGTAGTCTCCTCGCGCGCCAGCTTCGGGTTGATGGGGAAGTTTGAGCTGACGAAATAGCCGCTCTTGGTGCGCTGCAGCGTCACCACCTTCAGCCCCAGCTCCAGGCTGGCGATCTCGTTGGTCTGCGGTCGGCCACCAGCCAGTCGTTGGCGTAGCCGCCGTTGTTGCCCGCTTCCATGATCTTGGCGAAGCTGCCGATCGAGGTCGCATACTGCATCGCCTTGCGCGCCCGCACGAACTCGGGAATGCCGTTGAAGTCGTAGCCGTGGAAGTTCGAGATCGTGGTCTCGGTCAGCATGATGCCGGCCGAGTTCACCGCCCAGTCGTCGTCGCTGACGATCACGCCCGGCAGCCCGTCCATCAGGAATTCCTGGCCCTGATCCGGCTTGACGTCGTAAATGATGTTCCAGCGCGCGCCCTCCATGTAAGGCGACCAGTTGTTGTGCGCCATGACGATCTTGCCGTCCTTGGTCCACGCCCCGGTGGCCACGAACGCGCTGCAGTGGTCGCCTTGGTTCGGGTCGCTATCCGGCGGCTGCGCCGAATTGGGATGCTCCTTGTCCCACTGCTTGACGAAGTAGCTCCACTCCTCGTTGGCGTTCATCGCCACGATGTCCCACACATCGAGATGCCCGCCGCGCGCGTCCACCCCGTCGGCGATGCCCTGCAGCTCCTGCCGGTACTGCGTCTCGATCTTGGGCCACATCACGTTCTTGGCCATGCCGCGGAACCATTGCCAGTTCCGGTGCGCGTTGTGCTGCTCTTCCAGCTTGACCACCGCCTCGAAATCCTCGATCCGCGGCGCCAGCAGATAGCCGTTCTGGAACCCGATGTCGCTGGGCGTGCCCTGCAAGTGCACGAAGGTCCAGTTGTTCACCGGCGGTCGCGTGAACGCGCCCGCCAGGCGCGGATCGCGCGGCGCGCGCCCGCTGCCCGACCAGCCGCAGAAGATCGTCAATAAGACCAGCAGGAAGAAGCTCAGCCAACGACGCATTGCGCACCTCTCCGCTGAACTCTAGCCCATCTCGCAGGCGGCGCGCAAACCGCGCAGAAACGCCGCCCCGGCCGCCGCCGCGCCGGCTTCGGGCGCCCGGGCGATTGCCTCCACCAGCGCCGTGCCCACCACCACGCCGTCGGCGAACGCCGCCACCGCCCGCGCCTGCACCGGCTGCGAGATGC
Organism: Acidobacteriota bacterium; assembly: GCA_027451805.1. Lineage (GTDB taxonomy): Bacteria > Acidobacteriota > Terriglobia > Terriglobales > SCQP01 > SCQP01. The sequence goes on along the minus strand of DAIDIF010000212.1, from coordinate 20,841 downwards.
CGAAGCCCAGCGCGATCGGCAGGCGCGTCTGCCGGCGCAGCCGTTCCACCAGTTCCTTCGCCCCCGGCGCCACCGTCGCGCGCGCCCCGGTGACCCCCAGCCGCGACACCGTGTAGACGAACCCGCGGCTGGCCGCGCCGATGGCTGCCAGGCGTTCATCCGGCGAGGTGGGTGCGGCCAGAAACACCGTGTCCAGGCCCGCCGCCTCCGCCGCGGCGCGATACGCGCCCGCTTCTTCGGGAATCAGGTCCACGGCCAGCACGCCGTCGCACCCCGCCGCCACCGCGTCGCGCGCGAACCGCTCCAGCCCATACTGCAGGATGGGGTTGTAATAGCTGAACAGCAGCAGCCCGACCGGCGAGCGCTGCCGCACCTGGCGCGCCAGCTCGAGCGCGTCCGCCAGGCGCACGCCCTGCGCCAGCGCGCGCTGGCTGGCCGCCTGGATCACCGGCCCGTCCGCCACCGGGTCGCTGAAGGGCACGCCCAGCTCGAGGATGTCGGCGCCCGCCTCCGCCAGCGCCAGCGCGATCTCCAGGCTGGCCGCGAGCGAGGGATCGCCCACCGTGAGGTAGGGAATCAGCGCCGCCCGGTGCTCGCGCCGCGCCGTGGCGAAGATATCGGCGAACCGGCTCACCCCCGGTCCCCGTCCGCCAGCTTCAGCTCCCGCGCCAGAATGCCCATGTCCTTGTCGCCGCGGCCCGAGATGTTGATGATGACGCCCGCATCCGCCGCCATCCGCGGCACCCGCCGGCACGCCTCCGCCACCGCGTGCGCCGATTCCAGCGCCGGGATGATGCCTTCCAGCCGCGCCAGCGTCTGGCAGGCGGCCAGCGCTTCGGCGTCGCTGGCGGCCACGTACTCCGCCCGCCCCTCGTCGTGCAACTGCGCATGCTCCGGCCCGATCGAGGGGTAGTCGAGCCCGGCCGAAATGGAGTGCGTCAGCGCGATCTGTCCGGCCGCGTCCTGCAGCACGTACGAGAACGTGCCCTGCAGCACGCCCGGGCTGCCGCCGCCGCCGGGCGCGAAGCGCGCCGCGTGCAGCCCCAGCTCGTTGCCCTTGCCGCCCGCCTCCACCCCGATCAGCTTCACCTGCTTGTCCGGCAGAAAGGCATAAAACAGCCCCATCGCATTCGATCCGCCGCCCACGCAGGCGATCAGCGCCTCCGGCAGCCGTCCCTCCGCCTGCAGGTACTGCGCCCGCGCCTCGCGCCCGATGCAGGCGTGGAAGTCGCGCACCATGGTCGGGTAAGGGTCGGCGCCCAGCACCGAGCCCAGCAGGTAGTGGGTGTCGCCGCAATGCGCCACCCAGTCGCGCATGGCCTCGTTGATCGCGTCCTTGAGCGTGCGGCTGCCGCTCGCCACCGCGCGCACTTCCGCGCCCAGTAGCCGCATGCGGGCCACGTTGAGCGCCTGGCGTTCCATATCCTCGGCGCCCATATAGACCACGCATTCCAGCCCGAAGCGCGCGCACACCGTTGCCGTCGCCACCCCATGCTGCCCGGCGCCGGTCTCGGCGATGATGCGGCGTTTGCCCATGCGCTGCGCCAGCAGCACCTGTCCCAGGCAGTTGTTGATCTTGTGCGCGCCGGTATGCAGCAGGTCCTCGCGCTTCAGGTACACCTTGCGCCCGCCCAGCGCGGCGCTCAGCCGCGGGGCGAAGGTCAACGGCGTCGGCCGGCCGGCGTAATCGCGCAGCAGCTTCTCCAGCTCGATGCCGAAGCTGGGGTCGGCCTTCGCCTCGCGGTATGCCGCCGCCAGTTCCTCCAGCGGATGCACCAAGGTTTCCGGGACATAGCGCCCGCCATAGGGCCCGAATCGCCCCGGCCGTGTGCTGGCCGGGCTCATGGCTGGGGCGGCGCCGCCGCCGGGCGCGCGCGAAAGGCCAGCCGGGCGGCGCGGCAGAAGGCGCTGACGCGCTCCGGGTTCTTTCGTCCCGGCGCCGCTTCCACGCCGGTCGCGACATCGGCGCCGCCGGCACCCGAGGCGCGCAGCGCCTCGGCCACGTTCTGCGGCGTCAGGCCGCCCGCCACCAGCACCGTCTTCGGCGGCCCTGCCGCCGGCAGCGACTCCAGAAAGGCGTGCGCCGCCTTCCAGTCGAACGTCATGCCGCGGCCGCCCAGGCCGTCGGGGCCGGCGGTGTCCAGCACGAAGCCTTCCGTGAACGGCGCCCATGCCAGCGCCGCCTTCGCTCCCTGTGGCATCGGCACCGCGCGCCACACCGGCACATGCGCCGCCAGTTGCCGGCCCTCCTCCGGGGTGTAATCGCCGTGCAGTTGCGCCGCATGCAGCCCGCAGGCGTTGGCGATCATCCGGATCTCGGCGATGGACGAGCCCGCGAACACGCCCACCCGCATCACCTCCGCCGGCAGTTCGTGGGCGAAGCTGCGCACCTGCTCCGCCGTCACCCGCCGCGGCGAGGCGGCGAAGACGAAGCCCACCGCGTTCGCGCCTGCCGCGCAGGCCTGCAGCGCGTCGCCGCGCGAGGTCAGCCCGCAGATCTTGACCAGCGGCACCGCGCATCCGGCCAGCAGCTCCGCCAGCGCGCGCCCCGGGTCCGCCGCCTGCATGAACGGCTCGCCGATCAGGAACGCCTGGAAGCCGGCGCGCGCCATGCGTTCCAAATCCGCCGGGCTGCGCAGCCCGCTCTCCGCCACTCCCAGCACCGCCGGCGGCAGCTTCGGCCCCAGCGCCTCGCCGGTGGCGAGATCCACCCGCAGCGTGCGCAGGTTGCGGTTGTTCACCCCGATGCACTCCGCGCCCGCCCGGGCGGCGCGCTCCACCTCGCCCAGGTCGTGGGCTTCGCACAGCGCCGTCAGCCCCGCCCGCGCCGCGGTGCGCACCAATTGCGCCAGCTTGGCGTCGTCCAGGATCGCTGCGATCAGCAGCACCGCGTCCGCTCCCGCCGCCGCCGCCTCCCACACCTGGTAGGGGCTGACGATAAAGTCCTTGCGCAGCACCGGCAGCCGCGTCGCCGCGCGCGCCTGGGTCAGGTATTCCAGCTTCCCCTGAAAGTGGTCCTCTTCGGTCAGCACCGACAGTGCCGTCGCGCCCGCCATCTCGTAGGCCCGCGCCAGCGCCGCCACCTCGAAGTCGCTCCGCATCTGCCCCTGCGAGGGCGAAGCCCGCTTCAACTCGGCAATGACCGGGGGGCGGTGCACGTTGCGCAGCGCCGCCAGAAAGTCGCGCGGCTCGCGCCGGCTATCCCGCACCGCGCTGCGCAGCTTGGCCAGCGGCAGCAGCCGCTCCGCCTGCGCCAGGCGCCGGCGCTTGCCCTGGACAATGGTGTCCAGGATGGTGGGCGCCGCGGGCGCCGGGGCGGCGCAGGCGGCCGCCGCGGATGAAGGCTCGGTCAGCATACTGCGGTTCCTCCATCCTAACAGCCGCGCCGCTCCCCTCCCAGTGTTAAGCTTTGGTCAAGATGTCCTGCCCGGTCCGCCCCCGCCTAAGGTTTTTCTGTCTCCCGATCGGGCTCTGCCTGATCTCCGGCCTGCCGCTGGCCGCCCAGTCTGCCGCCCCGCCCGCCGCCCCCGCTCCGGCCGCCGCCGTGCAGGCGCCGCAGGCGCTGCCGCCGCTCTCCCGCCAGGCCCAGGGCTACACCGATTTTGCCTTGGGCTCGCTGGCCGAGGCCGAGGCCGAGCGCACCGGCGGCGGACCGCAGGTCGAGGCCGCCCTGCGGCGCTTTACCGCCGCCATGGCCGCTGATCCGGGGTCGGCCTACATCGCTTCCCAGATGGCCAACCTGCTGTCGCGCATCGGCCGCAGCGCCGAGGCGGTGTCGTTGGCGCAGTCGGTGGTCAAGCAGCATCCCGACGATATCCGCGCCCACGCCACCCTGGGCGAGATCTATCTGCGCGAGCTCAGCCAGGCGCGCCAGCCGATCACCACCAACGGCAAGGACGTCATGGCGGACGCGGTGGCCGAGTACAAGCAGCTGATCGCGCTCGATCCCCACAATGCCGACTACGTGGTGATGCTGGGCAAACTTTATGGCGCCCAAGGCTTGGCCCCGGCCGCCGAAACCCAGTTCCGCAAGGCGCTGGCCATCAATCCGACCGACATGGATGCGGTCGCCAGCCTGGTGCAGTCGCTCGCCAACCAGAATCGCCTGGACGAGGCGGCGCAGGAGATCGCCTCGCTGCCGTCGGAGGCCCAGGGCGGCGAGGTCTACGCCACGCTCGGCAACGCCTACCTCAGCCAGCGCCTCTACGCCAAAGCCGCCGGCGCCTTCCGCCAGGCGGTCGCCGCCGATCCCGATACCCCGTCCTACCGCCGCTCGCTCGGCCGCGCGCTCATGCAGGGCGACGACTTCACCGGCGCCCTCGCCGCCTATCAGCAGGTGTTCAGCGCCGATCCCACCGATGGCGATGCCGCGCTGCGCATCGGCCAGTTGCAGATGCAGTTGGGCCATTTGGCCGCGGCCGGGGCCAGCTTGAAGACCGCCTCCGGCCTGCTCGATCCGTCCAACCTCGAGCTCGGCTACGCCCAGGCGCTGCTCGACCAGAGCGAGGGCCATGACCAGCCCGCGCTGGCGAAGTTGCGCGCGCTGGCGGCGCGCAAGAACACCCCCGCCACCGAAGGCATCTTCCTCACCCAACTTGCCCACCTGGAGATCAGCACCGGCGCGTCCGAAGCCGCGCAGGGCGACCTGCAGCGCCTCGCGGCGCTCGGCGGCAGTTATGCCGTCCATGCCCGCGCGCTGCAGATTGAGCTCTATTCCCAGCAGCGCGACTTTCCGCAGGCGTTGGCCGCCGTCCGCGCCGCGCTTGCCGGCCAGCCCGGCTCCCGCTCCCTGCACCTCACCTACGCCAACCTGCTGGCCGCCTCCGGCCATCCCGAGCAGGCCAAGCTCGAGCTGGCGAAGCTGCTGCAGGGCACGTCCGCCGACTGGGATATCTATCTAGCCCGCGGCAACATCGAGGCCCGGGCGCGCCAGTGGGCGGCCAGCCGCGCCGATCTGCTGCGGGCGCAAACGCTCGCGCCCGACGTCCCCGCCCGCGCCCATGCCATCGCCCAAATCGGCGCGCTCGATGCCCGCCAGAAGCGCTATGCCGCCGCCGAAAGCCGCTACCAGCAGGCGCTCAAGCTGGCGCCCGGCGATCCCGGCACGCTCAACGCGCTCGGCTATCTCTACGCCCAGCAGGGCGTGCATCTGCCGGAGGCGCTGGCCGACGTTCGCCAGGCCGTCGCCCAGGACGCCAACAACGGCGCCTACCTCGACAGCCTGGGCTGGGTCTATTTCAAGATGAAACGCCTGCCGCAGGCGGTCACCAGCTTGCAGCGTGCCGCGCAGTTGCAGCGCCACGACCCCGCCATCCTCGATCACCTCGCCCAAGCCTACGAGGGCAGCGGGCAACTGGAGCAGGCCGCCAGTAGTTGGAGCCGCGCCCTGCAGGATCTGAAGCAGGACCCGGCCGCCGATCCCGGCGTGCGCGCCGACCAGATTCGCCGGAAGCTGAATGCGGTGCGCACCCGCATGGCGCAGTCGAGAAACTAACCCGCTTGCCGCAGGCCGTCGTTTTCAAACGGCGGCAGCACCAGCGACGCCTGCGCCAGCGTCCGCTGCAGCAGCGCCAGCGCCTCCTCCAGGCTGAGCCGGTTGGCGCTGGCAATCTCGCTCACCACTAGGTAGGCGGCGCGGTCCAGCATCTTTTTTTCGCGGAACGACAGCGGCTTGGCCTGGTGGACCTGCACCAGTCCCTTCAACACTTCCGCCACCTGCGCCAGCTCGCCGCCGCGCAGCTTGTCCGAGTTTTCCTTGAACCGCCCCTTCCAGTCGCCGGCGCAGGCCACCGTCTCCCGGCCCTGCAAAAACAGCAGGATCGGCGCCAGCGCGCGGGGCTCGATCACCGGCCGCATCCCCACGCTGGCGGCGGTGGCGAAGGGCACCATCACGCGCAGGTTGCTGGCCTCGATCCGCAGATGGTAGAACTCCTGGCTGGTGGCGCCGATCTCCCGCCGGCCGATTTGCTCGATCACCCCGACGCCATGGTTGGGGTAGACCACGGCATCCCCGACCCGGAAAGGAATAGATGCGCTCATCCGGCGTGTGCGGCCACCCTCAGTATGACAAAATGGCGGGGAACGGTTCAAGCAGGGAGCCTGCATGGCGGTCAACATCCGCGAAAAACTGGAAAAGGAAATCCAGCAGTTCGAACGCGAGCTCACCATCGAGCTGCCGGCCGAATTGAAGCGCGCGGTGGCGCTGGGCGATCTGAGCGAGAACGCCGAGTACCACATGGCCAAGCAGCGGCAGGAGTTCGTGCGCGCCCGCCTGGGCCAGCTCAAGCAGCGGCTGGCGGCGTTGGCGCTGGTGAACCTCAGCAACATTCCCCGCGACCGCGCCGCCTACGGCTCCGTGCTGCGCCTGCAGGACCTCGACAAGGGCGAAGAGATCGAGTACAGCCTGGTGACCAGCGAAGAGGCCGACGTCGCCCAGGGCCGCATCTCCACCTCCTCGCCCATCGGCCGCGGGCTGATGGGCAAGCGCCCGGGCGACGAGGTGCGCGTCCAGACCCCCAACGGCGTGAAGGAGTTTGAGGTTAAGACGTTGCTCACCATCTACGACCGCGAGGAAGCCGGCGAGCTGTGACCTACACCCGCGCCATTGGCAAGAGCTGCAAGTGGGTGCTGGACCGCATTGTGCGCTCGCTCGCCCTGGCGCGCATCAACCCCAACGTGCTCACCTTCATCGGCCTGGTGATCAACGTGGTCGCCGCCGCGCTGTTCGGCTACGGCCGCTTCTTCGCCGCCGGCCTGGTGATCATCCTGGCCGGCATCTTCGACATGGTGGATGGCCGCGTCGCCCGCGCCACCAACACCGTCAGCCACTTCGGCGGCTTCTTCGATTCGGTGCTCGACCGCTACTCCGACCTCGCCCTCTACTTCGGCCTGCTGGTGTACTACGCCCGCATCAACCGCGAGTTTTACGTGGTGCTGACCGCCGTGGTGATGACCGGCTCGGTGATGGTGAGCTACGCCCGCGCCCGCGCCGAGAACACCATCCCGAGCTGCAAGGTGGGCTTCATGGAGCGGCCCGAGCGCATCGTGCTGGTGATCATCGGTGCGTTGTTCCACCGCATGGCGGCGGTGTTGTGGGTGATCGCGGTGCTCAGCAACATCACCGTCATCCACCGCATCCGCTACACCTACCAGCAGACGCGCGAGCTGGACCGCCGCGACGTCAAGCCGCCCGAGCCGGTGAACAGTTAGCGGTCCAGCCCGGCCAGGCTGGCTTCGGCCTGGGCGAGTTGGCGTTCGTACTCGGCGGCCAGGCGCTCGGTCTCCGCCACCACCGCCGGCTGCGCGCGCGCGCGGAAGGCGGCGCTCGCCAGCTTGGCGCGCGCCGTCGCCAGGCGCTGCGCGGCCTGGTCGCGCTCCTTGGTCCAGCGCGCGCGCTCCGCCGCCGGATCCACCTCGACGATGACCTGGAGCTGCACCCCGGCGGCCTCGCCGCGGTTGGCGTGGCCCTGCGGTTCCTGCTGCGCCACCGTGCAGCGCGCGAGCGTGGCCACCCAGGCCCAGTTGACGCCCTCGCCGGCGCCGCCCGACCAGCGCACGGTCGCGCCCCGGTGCCCGGCGCTCAGGCGGCGCACTTCGGTCACCACGGCTTGCAGCGTGGCGATGGCGGCTTCGGCGCCCAGGTCGGTCTGGGCCGGATCGCCCTGCGGGAACGGCGCCAGCGCGATCGAGGCGCACGGCGGCTTGCCGGCGTAGAGCGCCTGCCACAGCTCCTCGCTGAGGAACGGCATCACCGGATGCAGCAGCCGCAGCGCGCCTTCGAACGCCGCCGCCAGGTTGGCCGCGGCGGCGTCCTTGTCCTCGCGCAGCTTGTGCAGCTCCAGATACCAGTCGCAAAACTCATGCCAGAAGAACTGGTAGAGCGTCGCCGCCGCGTCGTGAAAGCGGAAGCTTGCCAGGCTGCGCTCCAGCTCCGCCGCCACCGCGTTCAAGCGGGAGAAGATCCAGCGGTCGACGACGTGGCCGCCGCGCGCCGCCAGCCGCGCCGTGTCCGCCGGCGCCGCCGCGCCCGCCTGGTTGAGCTGCAGGAAGAGGAACCGCGCCGCGTTCCAGATCTTGTTGGCGAAGGCGGCGTAGCCCGCCATGCGCTCTTCCGCCAGCGCGATGTCGGTGCCGGGCACGGCCATCGCGGCCAGCGTGAACCGCACCGCGTCAGTGCCGTACTTCTCCGTCACCGCCAGCGGATCGATCACGTTGCCCTTGGTCTTCGACATCTTCTGGCGCTCGGCGTCGCGCACCAGGGCGTGGATATAGACCTGCCGGAACGGCACTTCGCCGGTGAAGCGGCAGCCCAGCATCAGCATCCGCGCCACCCAGAAGAACAGGATGTCGAAGCCGGTGATCAGCAGCGAGGTGGGGTAGAACTTGGCGTAATCGGCGGTCTTTTCCGGCCAGCCCAGCGTCGAAAACGGCCACAACCCGCTGCTGAACCAGGTATCGAGCACGTCCTCGTCCTGGCGCAGCGCGCCGCCGCAGGCGCAGGCCGCCGGCGCCTCGCGCGCGACCATGGTCGCGCCGCAGGCATCGCAGTGCCAGGCCGGGATGCGGTGGCCCCACCACAACTGGCGCGAGATGCACCAGTCGTGGATGTTCGCCATCCAGTCCAGGTAGACGCGCCCGTACTGCTCCGGCACGAAGGTCACCTCGCCCCTCTCGGCCGCCTGCGCCGCCGCCTCCGCCAGTGGCTTGATCTTGACGAACCATTGCAGCGAGAGGCGCGGCTCGATCACCGTGCGGCAGCGCTGGCACCGCCCCAGGCTGATGGCATAGTCGTCCTCGCCCGCCAGCAGCCCGGCGCTCTTCAGGTCGGCCACGAAACGCTCGCGCGCCGCGAACCGGTCCAGGCCGGCGTAGGCGCCGGCGGCCGCGCTCATCCTCCCGTCCGGCCCGATCACCTCGAGCTGCGGCAGCTGGTGGCGCTGCCCGGCGGCGAAGTCGTTGGCGTCGTGCCCGGGGGTGATCTTCACCGCCCCGGTGCCGAACTCCGGCTGCGCGATCTCGTCGCCGATCACCGGCACGGTGCGCCCGGTGAGCGGCACCTCCACCTGGCGCCCGAGCAGCGCCTGGTAGCGCACATCGTTCGGGTTCACCGCCACCGCCACGTCGGCCAGGATCGTCTCCGGCCGCGTCGTCGCCACCTCGAGGCATCCCGCCGGCTCGCCCACCAGCTGGTAGCGCACGCGATAGAGCTTGCCCGCCGCCGCCGCCTCGTGCGTCACCTCCAGGTCGCTCACCGCCGTCAGGCAGCGCGGACACCAGTTGACGATGTAGCGGCCGCGGTAGATCAGCCCCTGCTCATACAGCCGCACGAAGACTTCGCGCACCGCGCGCGACAGCCCCTCGTCCAGCGTGAAGCGCGCCCGCGACCAGTCGCAGGAGGCGCCCAGCCGGATCATCTGCTCCCGGATCCGGTCCCCGCTCTGCCGTTTCCACGCCCACACCGCCGCCTCGAACGCCTCCCGCCCCATCGCCAGCCGGCTCTTGCCCTCCGCCGCCAGCGCCCGCTCCACCACCATCTGCGTGGCGATGCCGGCGTGGTCGGTGCCCGGCAGCCAGAGCACGTTCTTGCCCTGCATCCGCTGCCAGCGCACGATGATGTCAATCAGCGTGTGCTCCAGCATGTGGCCCATGTGCAGCGAGCCGGTGACGTTGGGCGGGGGAATCGCCAGCGACCAGGGGACGCGTGCGTCGGCGGGATCGTTCGAGGCTTCGAACCGGCGCCGCTCGACCCAGGCGTGCGCCCAGCGCGGCTCGATCTCTTGCGGGGAGTAAGTTTTGCTCAGTTCTGGCAGCATGGCGTGGCGACCGGGAGAGAAGTCCTTCATTATAAGCGGCCCCGCGCTTCCTTCTGCTTTTGCCCGCGCGGCCAAGGTATAATCGCCTTCCCAACATGCCTCACTCAATGACGCATTTCTCAGGAACGCCGCGCTGGGCGGTCCTGCTCGCGGTGGCCGCCGCCGCCGCGGCGTTGGCCCGCCCGGCCCGGGCGCAAGGCCCCACCGACGAGATTCAGGTCTACGACGCCAGCATCGCCGCCCCGGGCGTCGTCAACCTCACCCTGCACACCAACTTCACCCCCGACGGCATCAACGTCGCCGCCTTCCCCGGCGCCATCGTCTCCAATCACTCCTTCGATGGCGGCTTCGAGTGGGCCTACGGCGCCAAACCATGGCTGGAACTTGGCCTTTATCTGCCGCTCTACAGCCTCACCCCGCAATACGGCGGCACCATCAACGGCGGCAAGATCCGCCTGCTCTTCGTCTCCCCGAACGCCGACCAGCGCCACTTTTTCTATGGCATGAACTTCGAGTTCAGCTACAACTCCGCCAAGTGGGACGCGCGCCGCTACACTTCTGAAATCCGCCCCATCTTCGGATGGCATCTGCACCAGACCTGGGACTTCATCTTCAATCCCATCCTCGACAACTCCTGGCTCGGCGGCTTCTCCGCGCTCGAGTTCAACCCCGCCGCGCGCGTCGCCTACCACCTCAACCCGCGCTGGGCGATCGCCGCCGAGCAGTACTCCGGCTTTGGCCCCCTCCGCGGCTTTGTCCCGGGCAACCAGGAAGTGCAGCAGACCTGGGCGGTCTTCGACCACTACGGCGCCACCGACATCGAAGCCGGCATCGGCTTCGGCGAAACCGCCGCCTCCGACAAGATCACGCTCAAGCTGATGTTTTCCCGCGACCTGTTCAAACTGCGATAATCGGCGGGTGCACGTCCTGCTCGCCGACGACAGCATCCACGCCCGCCGCATGGGCGAGCAGTATCTTGCCGACCTCGGGTGCAGCGTGGAATCGGTGGCCGACGGCGCCGCCGCGCTGGCCGCGCTGGAGCGCCGCACCCCCGATCTGGTGCTGGTGGACGCCGCCCTCCCCGGCCTGGAGGGCATCGAACTCTGCCGCCGCATCAAGGCGCGCCCGCAATCCGCCGCCACGCCGGTGCTGATCCTGGTCGGGGCGCTGGCGCCGACCAGCCCCGAACCCCTCGCCGCCGCCGACGGGGTGTTGCGCAAGCCGCTGTCTTCGGCCGGGCTCGAGGCCTGGCTGCGCCGCACCGCCGCGCCGGCTTCGGCTGCCGCGCCGCCCCCACCCCCGGCGCTCGCGGACGCGGCCCTGACGCCGCAGGCCATGCTCGAGCTTGCCGTCGCCGAAGCCGCGGCGGGCGAAGCGGCGCCGTGAGCGCCGATACCATTGCCGCCATCGCCACCCCGCCCGGCCGCGGCGGCCTGGGCGTGGTGCGCCTCTCCGGCCCCGCAGCGCTGGTGCTGGCCGAGCGCCTGCTGGGCCGCCGCCTCGAGCCCCGCCGCGCCAGCTGGGCCGAGTTCCGCGATTCCGCCGGCGCGCTGCTGGATCACGTGGTCGCCACCTTTTTCCCCGGTCCGCGCTCGGCCACCGGCGAGGACGTGGTGGAGATTGCCGCGCACGGCTCGCCGGTGCTGCTGCAGGCCTTGCTGGAGGCGGCGCTGGCCGCCGGCGCCCGCCTTGCCGACCCGGGCGAGTACACCCGCCGCGCCTTTCTCAACGGTCGCATCGATCTCGCCCAGGCCGAGGCCATCGCCGATCTGATCGCCGCCCATACGCTGCATCAGGCGCGCTCCGCCGCCCGCCAGATGGGCGGCTCCGTCGCCCGCCTGCTGCGCCCCGCGCACGAGCGCCTCACCCACCTGATCGCCCGCCTGGAAGCCGGCATTGACTTCGCCGAGGACGACGTCACCGTCCTTGCCGACGATGCCCTCGCCGCCGCCATCGGCGGCGTCGAGGCCGAGCTGCAGACGCTGGCAGCCGGTTTCGAGCACGCCCGCGCCCTGCGCGAAGGCCTCACCGTCGCTCTCGTCGGCCGCCCCAACGTCGGCAAATCCAGCCTCTTCAACCGCCTGCTGGAGCGCGAGCGCGCCATCGTCACCGCCGAACCCGGCACCACGCGCGACCTGGTCGAAGACAGCCTCGATTGGGACGGCCTCGCCGTCCGCCTGCGCGATACCGCCGGCATTCGTCCGCCCGCCGGCGAAGCCGAACGTTTGGGCATCGAGCGCTCCTGGCAGGCGGCCGCCGATGCCGACTTCGTCCTCGCCGTCTGCGACGCCTCCCAGCCGCCCGGCCCGGAGGACCGTGCCTTGCTCGATCGCCTGCAGGCGCTGCCGCGCGCCCTGCTGGTGCGCAACAAGGCCGACCTGCCGCCCGCTCCGGCCTGGGACGCGCCCGAGTGGAACGGCGCGGTCACGCCGCTCGTGGTGTCCGCCCGCACCGGCGCCGGCCTCGACGCCCTGCGCCGCGCCGTGCGCGCGGCCGCGCTGCCGCCGGCGGGCGCCGAGTCCGACGCCATCACCAACCTCCGCCACGCCCGCCAGATCGCCCTCGCCCGCGACCATCTCGCCCGCGCCGCCGCCGCCGCCGGCGTGCCCCACGAGGCGCTGCTGGTGGACCTGTACGAGGCGCTGCATGCGCTCGATGCCATTACCGGCCAGACCACGGTTGAGGATATACTGGGAGTAATCTTTTCGACCTTTTGCATCGGCAAGTGAGCCCCGGCCAGTGAGCTTGAGCCGATGTAACGGGCTGCCGCATCTGGGCGTCTACAAAGGAAGGTGGCGCGTGCCTGCATCCTTCTCCAATCGCGTCGTTGGCGCTGCGCTCGCCCTGCTTGCGATGAGCGTGGGACTGCCGCTCAGCGCCCAGGCGAACGCGGCCGGCCAATCCGCCAAACCCGATCCCAGCGCCAGCGTGCTGGGCGAGCCGGTCGCCAACGCCAAGACCGCCAAGAAGCTGAAGGCGCTCGACAACGTGGCCCTGATCGGCCATCGCGACGTCGCCAAGGGGCTCGATTTCTACAGCCAGCAGAAGGAAATTGCCCTGGGCCAGAGCATGGCCGCGCAGGTGATGAAAAACAGCAAGGTCATCACCGACCCGGTGGTGAATGAATACATCAATCGCGTGGCCCAAAATCTGGTTCGCAACTCCGACGTAAAGGTGCCGGTCACCGTCCATGTGTTGCAGGACGATACCGTCAATGCCTTTGCCCTGCCGGGCGGCCCCTTCTTCGTCAACAGCGGCTTGATTCTGGCGGCCCACGACGAGGACCAGATGGCGGGCGCGATGGCGCACGAGCTCGCCCACGTCGCCTGCCGGCACGGCACCAAGAACGCCACCAAAGCGGAACTGATGCAGCTCCTTGCCATCCCGGCCATCATCGCCGCCGGCCCCGGGTTCGGCGGCCTGGGCGCCGAAGAGGCCGCCAACATTGCCATCCCCGCCGAGTATGAGCATTTCAGCCGCGGCGATGAGGAGGAGGCCGATTGGCTGGGCACGCAGTACCTCTGGAAAGCCGGCTATGACCCGCAAGGCTTGCCCCAGATGTTCGAGATCTTAGAGTCCGAGCAGCAACAGCGCCCCGGTTTGGTCGCCCGTTTCTTTGCCAGCCATCCCGAGACCGGGCAACGCATCGCGGTTACGGAAAAGGAAATCGCCACGATTCTTCCCATCCGGCCGGAGTACGTCATCACCACCTCGGATTTCCGCATGGTGCAGGCGCGGCTGCGGGCCATCATCAAGTCACAGATTGAACAGGGTGTGAAGGTCCCGGGCGGCTTGCCGCCGGCCGCCGCCGAATTGCCCAAAGTGGCAGGACCACCCATTATTAAGCACTGATTCCCAATTGGTGCCGCCGGGGAACTGTGCGAGAATTGCGTGTCAACTTTGGCCCCCGGCCCTTCGTCTAACGATACGGAAGTCACAGGAAGGTCAGCGATGATTGCCAACACGACTCAATTGCAAAAGTCCTTGGCGGAGTTGAAACGTGAGCAGGCCCGGCTGCAGGAAGCGATTCGCATTCTGGAGGAGTTGGTGAGCGGCGCCAAATCCAACCGCCTCAGCCCGGAAGGCCGCGCGCGCATCTCCGAAGCCGCCAAGAAGCGCTGGGACGAGCATCGCCGTAAAGCCGCCAAGAGCGGCCGCCACGGCGAGCGCCATGCCGCTTAGCGGCGGCGCCTGCGCCGCTGCCCCCCGCCTGCGAACCGCGCCGGCGCCGCCCGCGCCGTGGCCGAGTGCACCACCAACTCGTCTTTCCAGTTGGCATACTGCTCCGCGGTGAGCACGCCACGCCTGAGCAGTTGCCGCTTGGCCGTGTAAGGCCGGCCCGCCAGAATCGCCGCAATCACCGCCGCACTCATACCGGGCAGGCGCCGCAGCCCGGCCGCCGTCACCCGGTTCAGATCGAGCTTCTCCTCGCCCGCCGCGAGGCCCGGGCCGGCCGAACCGCGGCCGCGCCGGTCGGGCGCCGTGCCCGCCGGCGGCGGCGCCGACGCCACCCGCACCGCGAACACCTGGTAGGCCGGCTGGCCGCAGCCCGCCAGCAGCAGCGCCAACCCGGCGGCGATCACGCCTCTGCCCGGCATGCTGCTTTCAGCCTGCGCCGGGGCGCCGTGCGACCGCAACCCCCACGCCCGGGTGGGTGGGCTATGCTCGCGCTATGAAACTGCTCGCCCTGTTCTGCCTTCTGGCTTCGCTGGCCGCCGCCCAGACCCAGGTCATCATGCTCGGCAGCGGCAGTCCCAACGCCGACCCCGACCGCTCCGGCCCCGCGGAAGCGGTGCTGGTTAACGGCCACGCCTATCTGGTCGATGCCGGCGTCGGCATCGTCCGCCGGGCCGCCGCCGCCGCGCGCATGGGCTATCCCGAGCTGCGCGCCGCCCGGCTGGACCGCGTTTTCATTACCCACCTGCATACCGACCACACCCTCGGCTATCCCGACCTCATCTTCACGCCCTGGGTGCTGGGACGGCGCCGGCCGCTGCAGGCTTGGGGGCCGCGCGGGCTGCAGGCGATGACCAACGACCTGCTGGCCGCCTGGCGAAAAGACATCGCCATTCGCACCCTGGGCCTCGAGCACAGCAACCTCACCGGCTATCACGTCGCTGTCCACGAGATCATGCCGGGCGAGGTCTACCATGACGCCAACGTCACGGTCACCGCCTTTCTGGTCCACCACGGCAACTGGGACTACGCCTTCGGCTACAAGTTCGTGACGGCCGACCGCACCATCGTGTTCAGCGGCGACACGTCCCCCGTCGAGTCGGTGGTGAAGGAGTGTGACGGCTGCGACCTGCTGTTTCACGAGGTCTACAACCGGCGCGGCATCGAGCTGCACAACCCCAAAGCGCTGCCCTACTACGCATCCTTCCATACCGACGCCCAGCAGCTCGCCCGCATCGCCACCGCGGCCCATCCCAAGCTGCTGGTGCTCTACCACCAGCTCTTCGAAGGCCTGCCGGAGAGCGACCTGCTGCAACAAATTCGCGCCGGGTACAAGGGCCCGTTCGTCTCCAGCCGCGACCTCGATGTTTACTGATGCGGAGAAGCGGGCCGGGTGCGGCGCCGCGCCACAATGGTGATCTGCATGTCACGCGCCCGGCGCACCAGCCGCCGGATGAGCTCGACTCCGGCGTCGTCGTCGCGCCGCCGCTCGGGGCCGAGCACGAACACCTGGGTGATGCGGTTGCGGCGGGCGAAGTTGACCAGCTCTTCCGCCATCTCGCCGCCGCTGATCGCATGGGTTTCGATGCGCAGGTTGCGGGCGAAGGCGAGGTGGCGCTCCACCGCGGCCGTCGCCTCGGGATTCGGCGTGTCCTCGCCGGCGGTGATATGCACCGCCAGGCAGGCGGCGCGGATGAAGTCGGCCACGCGCTTGCCGCGCCGGATGAGCATGGCGCTTTCCGGGTCGGCGGTGACGTGGATCAGGACCCGGTCGCGGCCCGCCGCCGGCGCCGCCGCCGGTTCCTCCTGCCGCGCCTCGGTGACGTGGGCGGCCTGCCGCAGCGCCAGCTCGCGCAGGCCGCCCAGCGTGCCTTCGCGGAAAAAGTGCGCCAGCGCGCGCTGCGCCCGCTCCGGCGGGTAGACCACGCCGCGCTCCAGCCGGTGCAGCAGGGCGCGCGGCGTCAGGTCCACCAGGATTACCTCCTCCGCCTGCGCCACCACCCAGTCCGGCACCGTCTCCCGCACGCGCACGCCGCTGATCTGCTGCACCTGATCGTTAAGGCTCTCCAGGTGCTGCACGTTGAGGTTGCTGAGCACGTCGATGCCGTGATCGCGCAGCAGCTCGACGTCCTGCCAGCGCTTGGCGCGCGCCGAGCCGGGTACGTTGGTGTGCGCCAGCTCGTCCACCACGCACAACTGCGGCCGCCGGGCGAGCACCGCTTCGGTGTCCATCTCGCGGAACTCGACCCCGCGGTAAACGACAAGCTTGGGCGGAATGAGCTCGAGGCCGCGGGTTTGGGCGACGGTGTCGGGGCGGTCGTGGGGCTCGAAGTAGCCGATCACCACGTCCGCGCCCTCGGCGCGCCGGCGCTGCGCCTCGCGCAGCATGGCGTAGGTTTTGCCCACGCCGGCGGCGTAGCCAAGGTAGATGATCAGCTTGCCGCGCTTCGCCATGGCCGACTCAGTGCGGAAACACGCGCACGTCCAGCCCTTCCGCGTCCCGGATCAGGCGGTCGAGCGAGGTGCGGCGCCAGAACAGCCACCAGCGCCGGTGCGTGCTGTGTCCCAGGAAGATCTGGGTGATGCCGTGATTGCGCGCAAAGGGCAGGATGGCGTCCACGAAGTTCGGTCCGGCCAGCTCGACGATCTCCGCCCGCGCCGCCCGGCCGCGTTCGAGGTTGGCGTCCAGCTCCTGCTGCTGCGCCGGCGGCAGCCGCCGCTTGCGCACGTAGGCCACGATCAACTCGCCGCGGAAGCGGTCGGCGTTGCGTTGGCCGCTTTCGATCATGGCCTGGGCCGGCGCGTACGGCGTGACGCACACCAGGATGCGTTCCTGCGTGCCCCAGTGCGCCTCGATGCCGTGCGCGGCCAGGTAATTCTCCAGTTGGCGGTCGACGACGTCCGCCGCCTGCAGCAGCGCGAGCTCGCGCAGCGCGCTGAGCTGCCGCCGCTGGGCCTCACCGCGGCCGCCCTCGGCCGCCGGCGGCGCGTCCACGATCTCGATCTCATCCGCCTGCAGCAGCAGCCGCTCCGGCACCGACTGCGCCGGCCGCTTGCCGGTGATGCGTTCGACCTCGTCCTGGCGCTCGGCGATGAACTGCAAATTGATGGTGGCGATGACCGAGATGCCCATGGTCAGCAGGTACTCGACGTCCTGCCAGCGGTGCTGGCGCGGCGCGCCCGGCGGGTTGTCGTAGGCCAGCCCGTCCACCAGGCAGATCTCGGGCCGCCGCTGCAGGATCGCCTCGACGTCCATCCCCTGCCCGCCGCCGGCCTCCCGCAGCGGGATCACCGGCAACTGCTGCAGCACGTCCGCCGCCGCGCCCACGGTGTAGGGCTGCACCGCCCCCACCACCACGTCCTGGCCGCGCTCGCGCCGCCGCCGCCCTTCGTCCAGCATGCGGAACGACTTGCCCACCCCCGAGCTGTAGCCCAGGAAGATCTTGAGCCGTCCCGCGCCGGTTGCTATCGCCATCCGTATTCCATCCCGCGTCAGAATAGCAGCCCGATTTCCACCAGGGCCCGAACCTGGTTGGGGCTGGCGCCGGCCGGGCCCAGGGCGTCGCCGGTGGCGATGCCGGCGGCATGGACCCAGCCCAGATCGGCACGCGCATAGAAGCGCTGCCGCTGCCAGCCGGGGGTGAGGGTGAACGACCAGGCGCGGCTGCCCGGGCCGTAGAGCAGGTTGACGGAATGCAGGGCCGCGCTGCCGGTCGAGCGCAGGTACTCGATGCGGCCCGCCAAGGAGACGTGGCGGGCGAAGGTGTAGGACGCCAGCATGGCGCCGCCGGAGGTGGCTGCGCCTTGCGCCACGCCGGCAGAAGGGTTGGTGGGCACGTCGCTGTATTGGTAGTACGGTTCGACGATCCAAGGGCCGCGGGTGAAGCTGTAGATCACATCCACGATGCGGCTGTTGTTCTGCACCGGCGTCGCCACCGTGCGATAGGCGGTTTGCCCCAGGTTGCCGCCGCCGGCCACCTCCAGCGCGTTGGCGGCGTTGAAGGCGTAGCTCACCTCGCCGTCGAGCCAGGTATAGCGGTTGGAGTCGTAGCCGTCGTTCCAGCTCACCGCCCCGCTCCAGTTGCCGGCCCTGGCGTTCAGCTGCACGCCGCGGTTGACGTCGTTTTCCTGGTTCCAGAGCAGGCCGCGCATGACGTTGAGGTTCTGGAAGGTAAACGTGTCTTCCGCTCCGATCAGCGTGGGCAGCACGCCGGCTTCCAGGCTGGCGTGGCTGCCCAGCGGCAGCTTCACGTAGGCGACGGGGACGGGGCCGAACAGCTCGCGCAGCGTGGCCCCGGCCGCGAGAAACGGCGTGCCCAGGATGGGGATGTTGTAGGCGCCGGCCTGAAGGTAGAACTGCACCGGCCCGCTCGTCTTTTGCAGGAAGATCATGCCGTTGGCGAGGTCGGCGCGCGCGCCCCGGTCGCCGGCAGCGGGCTGGCTTTGCCACAGCCCCAGCCCGCTGACCACGCCGTTGAGTTGCAGCGTTCCCAGCGGCCCGGCCGGGATCGCGAGGGGCGGCGATGCCTGCAGCGGCCCGATCACGGCGGGCGCGGGCAGCGCCGCCGGCGCCGGGGCGGCGGCTTGCGCCCCGGCCAGCGCGGGCAGCAGCAGCAGCAGCGTGGAAGCGCGAAGCATGGTCGCCATTGTCCATCGTCAGGATGCGGGCCGGGGGCTGAAGAAGTCGTCGGGAAGGCATCAGGATTTCATTAAGACGTGACCGCGGTCACGCGGTCCCGGCGCGGCTATGGAATTTTTAGCCCGCGTTTATGCCGCCTTTATGCGCCGCGTCCTAGAGTCGTTGGCAGGAGCGGACCATGCTCGATCTTGTCTACATTGCGGTGGTGGTGATCTTCTTCGCGCTGCTGTGGGCGTTCTGCGGCGCTGCGGAGCGGATGTAGGGCGGCGCCGATGGAATACCTCATCGCCGGTTTCGTCGCGGCCGGCCTGTTCGCCTACCTGTTGTACGCCCTGATCCGGCCGGAACGGTTCTAGCGCCATGACCGGACTCGGAGCGCTGCAGATTCTGGTCTTCTTCGGCATCGTCCTGGTGTTGACCAAACCGGTCGGGCTCTACCTCCACCGCGTCTTCGAGGGCGAGCGCACGTTCCTGCATCCGGTGCTGCATCCGCTGGAGCGGCTGCTCTACCGCCTCGGCGGCGTCAACGAGCAGGAGGAGCAGACCTGGCTGCGCTACGCCGGCTCGCTGATCGCCTTCAGCCTGGCCGGCTTCCTGTTCACCTACCTGATCCAGCGGCTGCAGGGGTGGCTGCCCTTCAACCCGATGCACTTTTCCACCCCCCAGGCGCCCGCCTTCGCCACCCCCCTGACGCCGGACCTGGCCTTCAACACCGCCGTCAGCTTCATGACCAACACCAACTGGCAGGCGTACTCGCCCGACACCACGGTCAGCTACTTCACCCAGATGGCGGCGCTGACGGTGCAGAACTTCGTCTCCGCCGCCGCCGGCATCGCCGTCGCCATCGCGCTCATTCGCGGCTTCGCCCGCCATACCTCGCGCACCATCGGCAACTTCTGGGCCGACCTGACCCGCGGCACGATCTATGTTTTGTTGCCGCTGAGCGTGCTGGCGACGCTGTTCTTTGTGTGGCAGGGCGCGATCCAAAACCTGCACGGCCCGGTGACCGCGCACACCCTCGCGGGGGCGACGCAGACGATCGAGCAGGGTCCGCTCGCCTCGCAGCTGGCGATCAAGATGCTGGGCACCAACGGCGGCGGCTTCTTCAACGCCAACTCCGCCCACCCCTACGAGAACCCCACCCCGCTGGCGAACGAGCTGGAGCTGGTGCTGATGTTCGTCGTTTCCGCCGGGCTCACCTATACCTTCGGCAAGGCGGTGGGCGACCCGCGCCAGGGCTGGGCGCTGTTTGCCGCGATGGCGATCCTGTTCCTGGCGGGCGCCTTCGCCAGCTACGGGTTCGAGCAGCGCGGCAATCCCAACCTCAGCCGGCTGGGCATCGAGGCGGCCGCCACCCGCGGCCAGCCCGGCGGCAACATGGAGGGCAAGGAGGTGCGCTTCGGCATCGCCGATTCCGCCCTGTTCGCCACCGTGACCACCGACGCCAGCTGCGGCGCGGTGAACAGCATGCACGACAGTTACACCCCGCTCGGCGGGCTGGTGCCGCTGTTCAACATCCAGACCGACGAGGTCATCTTTGGCGGCGTCGGCGCCGGCCTCTACAGCATGCTGCTCTACGCCATCGTCGCCGTCTTCATCGGCGGCCTGATGGTGGGCCGCACGCCCGAATACGTGGGCAAGAAGATCGAGCAGAAGGAGGTCAAGATGGCGATTCTCGCCATTCTGGCGACCGCGGTCTGCATTCTGGGCTTCACCGCGCTGAGCGCGGCGTTGCAGTTTCCCGTCCACGGCTACTGGAATCCGCCCGGCGCCGCCGCCGCCAACACCGGCAACAACGCCGCCCACGGCTTCTCGGAGATTCTCTACGCCTACGCCAGCGGCGCGGGCAACAACGGCAGCGCCTTCGCCGGCCTGAACGCCAACACCCCCTGGTACAACCTGACGATGGCGCTCGACATGCTGATCGGGCGCTTCCTCTTCATCATTCCCGCGCTCGCCATCGCCGGCAGCCTGGCGCGCAAGAAGGTCATCCCCTCGACCAGCGGGACCCTGCCCACCACCGGCGGCCTGTTCGTGGCGCTGCTGATCGGCACCGTGATCATCGTCAGCGCGCTGACCTACTTCCCGGCGCTGTCGCTGGGACCGATCATCGAGCACTTCGTGATGCACGCGGGGAAACTCTACTGACATGGAAGAAGCTCTCAAGCGCCACAAAGTCGCCAAGCTCTGGCAGGGTCCCATCATCAAGACGGC
>DAIDIF010000211.1 GCA_027451805.1 Acidobacteriota bacterium | reverse complement strand
TCGCCTCAATCCCGGCCGGATTCCGGCCGCGCGTCCCACGCGGGCGCGCCAGGAGCAGCGACGATGCAGGATCGCAGACGATTTTTAGGACAGGCGCTGGCGCTCGGCGCCGGCGGCTTGAGCTTGCGCAGCCCAACCCCGGCGCGGCGCGCCATGGCGCCCAACCAGCCCGCGCCGGCGGCGCCGCCCGCGACCACGACCGGACCCGCGGTGCCAGTGCCCGATCTCAAGAAGCTGCCCTGGACCTACGACGGCGCGGTGAAGGTGTTTCGTCTCGTCGCCGAGCCGGTGCGGCAGGAACTCATCCCGGGGAAAGCGCTCGACCTGTGGGGCTTCAACGGCTCCGCCCCGGGGCCACTGATCGAGGCCCATCAGGGCGATCGCCTGCGGATCGTGTTCGACAATCATCTGCCCGAGCCGATCGCCATCCACTGGCACGGACTGGAAGTGCCCAACGCCATGGACGGCGTGGCCAGCCTCACGCAGCCGCCGGTGCTGCCGGGCAAGCGCTTCGTCTACGAGTTCACGCTCGACCAGGAGGGCACCTACTTCTATCACTCGCACATGGCGATGCAGGAGATGCTCGGGCTGATCGGGCCGATCGTGCTGCATCCGCGGCAGCCGTATTCCACCGCGGTGGATCAGGACTTCCTGCTGGTGCTGCAGGAGTACGCGGCGCTGCCCAACAACCCGGTGCCCAATACCATGGCGATGGAGTTCAATTGGCTGACGATGAACGGCAAGTCGGGGCCGGCGACGACGCCGCTGGTGGTGCGCCACAACCAGCGGGTCAAGATCCGGCTGATCAATCTGGGCATGGACGCGCATCCGATCCATCTGCATGGGTTCCAGTTTTGGATTACCGGCACGGAAGGCGGACGGCAGCCGGAATCGAACTGGATCCGCCGGAACACGGTGTTCGTGGGGGTGGCGCAGGCGTTCGACCTGGAGTTCCACGCGACGCACCTGGGCGAGTGGATGCTGCACTGCCATCTGCCGCACCACATGATGAACCACATGGCCTCGCCGGTCGGGCCGATGACGCGGCACGCGGGTGCGGGCATGGCAGGCATGGCAGGCATGGCGGGCATGGCGGGCATGAGCGGCGGTGGCAAGGCGCCGCCGCCGGGCTGGGTGGCGCCGGGCGCCAACCAGGTGCCTGGCTTTCCGCAGGACGCGTATATGGAAAACCCGAACATGGCCATGGATCAGGCGGTGGCCAAGCCCGAGACCTACGGCCTGCCTCCGGACTGGAGCGAGGCGATTCAGGGAATGATGACCATCGTGCGGGTGCTGCCGCCGGACCTGTTCGACAAGATTCAGGAGCTGCGCGCGGCGGCAGGAGGGAGAGCATGAAGGCAGGCGTATTGATCCTGGGGCTGGCGGCGGGGCTGGCGGCGCAAGCGCCGGCGCCCCTGACGCTGGCGCAACTGGAGCAGATGGCGCTGGCGCACAACCCCACGCTGCGGCAGGCGCAGGACGCGGTGGCGGCGGCGGCGGGGCGGACGCAACAGGCGGGGCTGTGGCCGAACCCGACGGTGGGATACGAGGGCGGGCAGATTCGGGGCGGCTCGTTCCGCGGCGGCGAGCAGGGGATGTTCGCGCAGCAGACGATACCGCTGGGCGGCAAGCTGCACGCCGCGCAGATGGCCGCCGCCGCGGGCGAGCACCGGCAGGAGGCGCTGGCCGCGGCGCAGCGCCAGGCGGTGCGGACCGCGGTCCAACTCGCGTTTTATGACGCCCTGGCGGCGGAGCGCGAGGTGGCGCTGCGCCGGCAGTGGCTGGCGGTGGCGCGGGACGCGGCGGCCACGGCGGGGCAGCGTTTCAACGTCGGGGAGGCGGACCGGCCCGGCGTGCTGCAGGCGCAGGTGGAGGCGGAGCAGGCGGAACTCGACCTGACGCGCGCGCAACGGCGGCGGCAGCAGGCGTGGGCGCAACTGACCGCGGTGGCGGGAGAGCCGGACCTGGCGCTGCAGCCGCTGGCGGGCCATCTCCAGCCCGGCCCGGCGGCGATCGCGCGCGACACGTACCTCGCCAGGATGCTGACGCACAGCCCAGCGGTGACGGCGGCGGAAGCGGGTTTGGCGCAGGCGGAAGCGCAGTTGCGCGGGGCGCGCAAGCAGCCGATTCCCGACCTGCAATTGCGCGGCGGGGTGGAGGACAACCGCGAGCTGCTCGCCGGCACGCCGCGGGCGGCCGGGCTGCAAAGCTTCGCCTCGGCCGGGGTCACGCTGCCGCTGTTCAACCGCAACCAGGGCAACATCGCCGCCGCCGGCGCCGAGCTCGACCGGTCGCGGCAGGAGCTGACGCGAGTGCGGCTGCAGCTGCGCGCCGAGGCGGCGCCGGAGCTGGCCGCCTACGCGGCGGCGGCGAGCGCGGCGGCGCGGTACCGGCACACCATGCTGCCCGAGGCGGAACAAGCCTACCGCCTGCTGCGGGCCAACTACCAGGCGATGTACGCGCCGTACCCGCAGGTGCTTGCGGCGCAGCGCACCTGGCTGCGCCTGCAGATGGACGATCTGGCGACGTTGCGCACGCTGTGGCGCAGCGCCGCGACGCTGCGCGGGCTGCTGCTCACGCGCGGGCTGCGCGCGCCGGCGGGCGCGGAGGGGAGGATGCCATGACCATTCGGACCGAGCTGAAGTGGCTGATCGCGTTGGCGGTCGCCATTCTCCTAGTGCTGGTGGGGGGACTGGTCTGGCTGCGCTCGGCGCGGGGCTTCAGCGCCCTGGCCCGGCCGACGGCGATGGAAGCCATGATGGCGCGCATGGCGCGGGCGCTGGCGCTGCCGAGCGGCGTGAACCAGGCGCGCGATCCGGTGCCCCCGACGCCGATGAACCTGGAAATGGCGAGCGAGCACTTTGCCGCGCATTGCGCGATCTGCCACAACAACAACGGGGACGGCCAGACCGACCTCGGGCGCGACCTGTACCCCAAGCCGCCGAACTTGCGCGGCTCGAACACGCAGCACAAGAGCGACGGGGCGCTGTTTTACTCGATCCGCAACGGCATTCGCATGAGCGGCATGCCGGCGTGGCCGGACGACAGCGACCAGGAGATCTGGGCGCTGGTGACGCTGATCCGGCATCTGCCGCAGCAGACAGCGGCGGAACGCGCCGCGATGAAGCCGTATAATCCGAAGACGATTTTCAAAGAACCCATCATGTGAGCGTGCCCATGCCCGCCATTGTCGACGTCCACAATCACTACTATCCGCCGGCGTATCTGAAAGCCCTGCAGTCGGGTGAGAGCGCGGTGCACATCAGCTTCGACCCGCAGGGCAACCCGCGGCTGCACTATCCCGGCGATTACAACACCGCGGTGCCGGGGCAGCGCGACCTGGCGGTGCGGGCGGCGATGCTGGAGGAAACCGGGATCGACCTGCAGGTGTACTCGATGACCACGCCGGGCGTGCACGTGGAGACGCCGGCGACGGCGGCGCGGCTGGCGGCACGGGTGAACGACGCCTTCGCCGAGGGCGTGGCCAGGTACCCGGGGCGGTTCGCGGCGCTGGCGACGCTGCCGCTGAACGATCCCAAGGCGAGCGTGAAGGAGCTGGAACGGGCATGCCGGCAGTTGGGCATGCCGGGGGCGATGCTGTTCAGCAACGTCAACGGCGCGGCGCTGGCGGACGAGCGCTTCTGGCCGCTGTACGAACTGGCGGACGATCTGGGCGCGGTGCTGCACATCCATCCCACCGATCCGGTGGGCGTGGAGGCGATGCAGGAGTACTGGCTGATGCCGCTGGTGGGATTTCTGATGGACACCACGCTGGCGGCGGGCAAGCTGGTGTTCAGCGGCACGATCGAGCGCTATCCGCGCATCCGCTGGGTGCTGAGCCACCTGGGCGGCGCGGTGCCCTATCTGGCGGAGCGCTTCGACCGCGGCTGGCGGGCGTTCGCCGAATGCCGCGAACACGTGCAGCGGCCGCCGAGCGAGATCCTGCGCGGGCTGTACTTCGACACCGTAAACTTCGACCCGCAGGCGCTGAAGCTGGCGGTGGACTTCGCCGGCGCGGATCATCTGCTCGCCGGCAGCGACTACGCGCACGCCATCGGCAGCCCCAAGCTGATGCTCGAGAGCCTGCGCGCGCTGGAGGTGAGCGAAGCGGAGCGGGCGCTGATTCTGGGCGGGAACGCGACGCGGTTGTACGGGCTGGAGGAGGGCGCGACGGCCTCGTAGGCGGCCGATGCTAAGCTAGGGCGCATGCGACCCTGGCTTGCCTCTCTCACCCTGGCACTCACTTTACCGCTCACGGCCACCGCGCAGGTGAACCCGGCGCTGTTCGCGGGGCTGCGGTGGCGGAACATCGGGCCGGAGCGGGCGGGGCGGGTATCCGCGGCGGCGGGCGTGGTTGGCGAGCCGGGCGTCTTTTACATCGGGCTGCCGGGCGGCGGGGTGTGGAAGACGACCGACGCCGGCAACACCTGGCATCCGATCTTCGATGCGGTGAAGGCGGTGGACTCGGTCGGGTCGCTGGCGATCGCGGCGTCAAACCCCAAGATCATCTACGTGGGCACCGGCGACTTGATCACCGGGCTGGCGCTCAACGAAGGCAACGGGATGTACAAGTCCACCGACGCCGGGCGCACGTGGCGGCAGATCGGGCTGACGCACACCCACCGCATCGCGGCGATTCTGGTGGACCCGCACCACCCCGGCCTGGTGCTGGCGGCGGCGCAGGGCGATTACCACTTCAAGAGCAACGACCGCGGCGTGTTCCGCTCGACCGACGGCGGCGCGACCTGGACCAAGGTGCTGTACCGCGACGACGAGACCGGAGCGCGCGATCTGGCGTGGGCGCCGGACGACCCGAGCGAGGTGTTCGCCACGACCTATCTGCATTACAACCCCAACCCGGGGCTGCGCCTGCGCGAGGAGAATGGCACCGCGCTCTACAAATCGAGCGACGAGGGCGCGACCTGGCACGAGATCCGCGGCCACGGGCTGCCGCCGCTGCGCGGACGCACCGCGGTGGCGGTGGCGCAGGGCACGCAGGGCGAGCGCGTGTTCCTGATCGGCGGGTTCGGGCTGTACCGCTCCGACGACGGCGGCGCGACGTGGACCCGGGCGACCAACGACCCGCGTATCACCGGCAACGACTACATCTGCGGCGTGTACGTGAACCCGCAGAACCCGAACGTGGTCTACACCATGCAGACCTCGAGCTACCGCTCGACCGACGGCGGGCATACCTTCCACAGCTTCAAGGGCGCGCCCGGCGGGGACGACTACCACACCATGTGGATCGACCCGACCAACGGCCAGCGCATGATCCTGGGCGTGGACCAGGGGGCGACGGTCAGCCTCAACGGCGGGGAGACCTGGAGCTCGTGGTACAACCAGTCCACCGCGCAGGTGTATCGCATCGCGACGGATAACCGTTTTCCCTACTGGGTCTATGCCACGCAGCAGGATTCGGGCGCGGTGGCGGTGGCCAGCCGCGGCAACCTGGGCGAGATCACGCCCTTCGACTGGTATCCGATGCCAGCGGGAGAAGCGGGCTCGGTGGCGCCCGATCCGCTGAACCCGAACGTGATCTACGCCGGCGGCCTGTCGAGCCTGCTGGTGAAGGTGACGCGGCCGGAGTGGACCTACCAGGATGTGAGCCCGGGCGGGAACGGGGTGCGCTACCGCGAGTTCACCAACCCGCCGATCGCGTTTTTGCCGCAGGACCCGCACCTAATGTACTTCGGCACCCAGTTCGTCAGCGTCACGCGGGACGGCGGCCGGCATTGGCGCGACCTCAGCCCGGATCTGTCGGCGCTGCCGGGGAAGAAGCCGGTGATGCCGGCCTACGGGCGGCCGACGCCGGCGCTGGCGGCGCTGTCGCCCTCGCCGGCGCGGCGCGGCATCATCTGGACGGGCAGCAACACCGGGCTGATCTATCTCACCCGCGACGGCGGGGCGCACTGGACCAACGTGACGCCGCCGGGCACGCCCGCCAGCGCCGAGTTCAACTTCGTCGAGCCCAGCCACACCCACCCGGCCGAGGCGTACGCCGAGATGGACAACCGCAACGTGGGCGACTACGCGCCGCACATCTACCGCACCCGCGACTACGGCGCGCACTGGACCGAGATCGTCACCGGGCTGCCGGTGGGACGGCCGGAGGGCAGCTTCGTGCGCGTGGTGCGCGAGGACCCGAAGACGCCGGGGCTGCTGTTTTGCGGGACGGAAAACACGGTGTACGTCTCCTTCGACGACGGCGATCACTGGCAGACGCTGCGGCAGAATCTGCCGACCACCTCGATCCGCGACCTGGTCATCCACGGCCACGACCTGGTGATCGGGACGTATGGGCGCGGCTTTTGGATTCTGGACGACATGTCGCCGCTGCGGCAGTTGGCGCGGGGCGGCGCGGCGCGGATCGCCGCGCAGGCGGCGCACCTATTCCAGCCGGGGGCGGCGATCCGGGCGCACAACAACCTCAACGCCGATACGCCGTTTCCGCCCGAGGTGCCGCACAACGCCAATCCGCCGGCGGGGGCGATCCTCTATTACTGGCTGCGGTCGCCGGCGGCGGGCCCGGTGACGATCACGATTCGCGACGCGGCGGGGCGGCTGGTGCAGCAGCTGTCGAGCGTGGTGTCGCCGGAGCTGGCGGCGTTTGCGCATGCGCCGCAGACGGTGCCGGAGTACTGGAAGCAGCCGCTGCGGCCGCTGGCGACCGGCGCGGGCATGCACCGCACGAACTGGGATTTGCACTACGCGCGGCCGCCGCAGGCGCGGTTGAGCCTGCCGATGACGGCGATCTTCCGCGACACGCCGCCCGCGCCCGAAGGCCCGATGGCGCTGCCGGGAGTTTACACGGTGACGCTGGAGGTGAACGGACGAACCTACGCGCGGAAGCTGACGGTGACCAACGATCCGCGCGAGGGCAGCGGGCCGGCGGTGCTCGCCGCACTCGAGGCGCTGCATGGTCTGCAGATGCGCGTGATGGATGGGCTGCAGACGGCGCAGCGGGCCGCGCAGGCGCTGCGGGCGCTGCCCGACGCCGGCGCCGCGCGCGGGGTGCTGGGCGGCGGCGGGCGCGGCGGCTTCTTTGGCCGCGGCACCTCAGCCGGCCCGCCGACGGTGGCGGGCGTTCGGGGCGAGCTGAACCGGCTGCTGGGGCTACTGGACGGGCCAAGCGATGCGGCGCCGACCGGAGCGCAGCAGGGCGATTACACGATTGCCTGCCGGCACCTCAACGCGGTGCTGGCACGGGGACGGGCGGTGGGGGCAACGATGCCGGCGGCGCTGGCGTGCGGGCCGTCACAGTAGGCGGCCCCGAGGGGCGCGACAATGTGAGCATGGCGCAAGAACATGTGATCTGCCCCAAGTGCCACTTGCCCGTCCGGGAAGGGCAGCTCTCGATCACGCACCAAGGCAAGACGTACCACCGCAACTGCGCGCCGCCGCCGGAGACGGCGGGGGAGAAGGACAATCCGTACGAGCCGACGATCGGAATTTAATCGTACTCGTCAGGCATGCGGGCGCGGGGCGGGTTCAAGCATGAGTTCGTCGAGATAGCACCAGCCCCAGTCTTCGCCGGGCTCGAAGGAGCGCATGACGGGGTGGCGGGTCTGGCGGAAGTGCTTGGTGGCGTGTTTGTTTTTCGAACTGTCGCAGCAGCCGACGTGGCCGCAGGCGAGGCAGAGGCGCAAGTGGACCCAGGTGTCGCCGGTCTTGAGGCAGTCTTCGCAGCCGGCGGCGCTGGGCGTGACGGCGCGGACCTCCTTGAGGTGAGAGCAGCGGTTGGGCATGGGCGGAGCCTCCTGGAGGTAGTGTACCCGGCGGAGGATGGTAAAATGAGCACTGTTCGCGGGCGGCCGGCGCCGCGCGCGGACTCCCGCCCGCGCGCGTCCCCGTCGTCTAGCCCGGCCTAGGACACCGCCCTTTCACGGCGATAACACGGGTTCGAATCCCGTCGGGGACGCCAAGAAAACAAAGAGTTTACGCGGATTTTCGTTTTTCCTTCATGGTCCATTATGGTCCAATAAGCCCGCAACCCCTTTGGTTGCAATGGGCCATGGTCCAATCTTGGTCCAATTAGAAAGGCCCGCCTCATCGCTAGCGGGCCGGCGATGCACCCCGCACCAGGCTGGCGAACCGGCCTTGTGCCTCCCTCTTCTGGTGACTGACCGCCTGCATGTAGACGTCGGTCGTCACCTTGAGGCTGGCGTGCCGGAGCAACTCCTGCACGACTTTGGGGTTTTCTCCGTTGGCGTTGAGCAGCGTTCCGAACGTGTGCCGGAACGTGTGGAAGGTCACATCCTTCGTGACTCCGGCCCGCTTGAGCGCCGACCGGCCGAAATGCCGCCACTGCGAGGTCGGCCAATACGGCTGCCGCCCCTTCATGTGCGGTGACGCGAACACCCAATCGCCCGGCATCGGATACGCTGCTTGCTGCTTCCACGACCAGAGCGATTCGGCCAGTTGCGCGTCCAGCGGAACTTCCTTGCGGGAAGCCTCCGTCTTCGGCGCGCCTTCGACCATTGCAACCACTGACCTGCGAACATGCAGGACCAGCGTGTCGAAGTTCACGTCCTCCCACTTGAGCCCGATCATTTCGCCGCGGCGCAAGCCAGTGAACGCCTCCAGTTCCACCATCATCCGAAGCGGGTCCGACAATTGCTTGAGAATTGCCATTATCTCCTCGGGCGTCAGGATGTCTGG
>DAIDIF010000210.1 GCA_027451805.1 Acidobacteriota bacterium | reverse complement strand
AGCGTTGTACCCCGGCAGCGGGCTCACTGCGACGTTCGCCCCCTGCGGAATTACGACCACCCCGGCGCGCGGGCGCGCCGGGGGCCCCGGTTCGCAGCCCTGTCCCTGCGATCTCGCCCCGGTCAAGCTGGTGCGACTCGGAACCTGCCGCGTGGCGAACGGGTTGTTTACGCCGTATGGGGGCGGGGAAACCGGCACAGCAGGCGGACCAGGGGAACGGCCACGGCGTGGGCGGCGGCGACCGGCGCACCGTCGTGGAAGAGCTCGTAGCCGAGCCCGGCGAGGGCCGCGAGAACTTCGGCTGGATTGCGGCCGCGCTGCCGGATCCACTCCGCGTGCAGCTCGAGCAGGAGCGGCACGCGCCAGGCGCGCAGGGCCTCGAGGTTGGGGGGCGCGGTGAGCACCTCGAACTCGCCGCCTTCGACGTCGAGCTTGACGAGCGTGGGAGCGAAGCCGGCCTGGCGCGCGAGGGTGGGGAGGTTGCATTGCCGGATGGCGACCGCGTCGGGGCGGGCAGAGGGGGCGGCGAACATGTAGTGCTCGCTGGCGACGCCGCCGGCGAGCATGCGCATCGAGCCATCGGTGGCGCCGACGGCGGCGCCCAGCACGCGGGCGCGGGCGCCGCCGGCGGCGGCGAGTGCGAGGTTGGCGTTGAGCACGCGCTGGGCCGCGGGCGAGGGCTCAACCGCCAGGATGCGCGTATCCGTGCCGCCGAGGGCGATGGCGGCCAGGGTGAAGAAGCCGTAATGGGCACCGAGATCGAAGAGTCGCAGTTGGCCGGAGGGCAGCGCCGCCACAAACGCTCTCAGTTCGCGGCGGTGATCGGAATCGTCGAGAAACAGCCGGAAGGTGCGGCCGGCTGCGGGATGGCAGCGCAGGATCAGCGGGACGCCGGCGGAGGCGCTCAGGTCGAGGGTGGCGGCGCGGCCGCGGCGGAAGGCGCGGGTGGAACCCAGCCAGCGCACCGAGGCACGCGGGTTGCGCAGCCAGTTGCGCAGGCCGCGGGGAACGATCGAGCGCCAGGAGGGCATCGCACTGCTACTGTAGCCGCCTGCGCTAGAGTTGGGGAGTGCGGGAGCAATTTCCAGTGACGCCGGCGGTGCGCTGGCTGCGCCAGCGCGGAGCCGGGTTCGAGCCGTTTCTCTACCCCTACGAGGAACACGGCGGGACGGCGGTATCGGCGCGCGAGCTGGGCGTGGACGAACACAGCGTGATCAAGACACTGGTGCTGGAGGACGACCAGAAGCGGCCGCTGTTGGTGTTGATGCACGGCGACCGCGAAGTTTCGACTCAGGCCCTGGCGCGGCAGATCGGGCGGCGCTGGATCGCTCCCTGCGAGCCGGAGACGGCACAGAACCACACCGGCTACCGGGTGGGTGGAACGTCGCCGTTCGGGACGCGCAAGCCGCTTCCGGTATTCGCCGAGGCGACCATCCGGGCGCTGCCTCGGCTTTACATCAATGGCGGCAAGCGCGGGTTTTTGATGGCGATGGCGGGCGAGGCGCTCTGGGCGCTGCTGGCGCCCACCGCGGTCGCGGCGGCGGCGCCGAAGCCGTAGGCGGCGAGGCAGCGGCGGGCGACCGCGTCCCAGGTGAATTCGGCGAGGACGCGCTCGCGGGCTCTGGCGCCGAGAGCGGCGGCTTCGGCGGGGTGGGAGAAGACCCAGGCGATGGCTTCGGCCAGGGCGCGGCGGTCGCCGGGCGGGAAAAACAGCGCCTCGACGCCAGCGGTGAAGATCTCGGCCAAGCCGCCGCGGCTGCAGGCAATCACCGGACGGGCGCAAGCCATGGCTTCGAGCAGGGTCAGGCCCAGGGTTTCCACGCCCGGAAGCACGACGCACCGGGCCTGCTGGTAGGCGCGGACGAGGTCGTCGTCCGCCGCGGGCGGGCGGAACACGATTTGCTTGCCGCGGGCCAGGCGGCGCAGGTCGGCGAAGTAGGCGGGATCGTAGGCGGGGCCGAGAATGTCGACCGGCGTGGCATCGTCCACCGCGGCAACCAGGTCGTGCACCGCCTTGACCGGCAACACCCGGCCGACGTAGAGCACCGGCGCGGAGGGAGGCGGCGGGGCGGAGGCGGGATGAAAGCGGGCGGGGTCGACGCCGGCATAGATCCAGGCGTCGTGGGGGCGCGAAGGGCGATCCCCCTGGCTGAAACGGCTGACCCACAGGCATCCAGCGGAAGCGGCCTCGAGATTGACGTAATTGCGCAGGCTGACACCGCCGCCGGCGTGGTCGGTGAGAAAGACAGGCTTGCGGCGGGCGCGGCCGTAGAGCAAGGCCAGGCTCGATCCCAGGGTGTAGATCTGGTGGCAGTGGATGATGTCGGCCCAGCGGCAGTGAGGCCAGAGGGCGAGACTGGCCGGGCTGGTGGCGAAGCGCCGGCGGGGGAGCTGGTTGCGCAGGGTGACGATGGCGAGCTCGCCCCACTGCTCGCGCCCGGCGCGCTCACCGAAGCCGACCAAGCGGGTGGGGACGTAGGCGGACATCGCCAGCGCGAGTTCGAGCGCATAACGCTCGGCGCCGCCATAAATGCCGCCAGGGCCGAAGAGCTGCGGGACCAGGTGCAGAACCCGCGGGGAAGGGGCGCTCAACGGGCGTCCTCGGAACCGCCGGCGGCGGCCGCCGGCGGCGGCGCCGCCTGGGCGCGCTCCCAGAGCAGCGCGTGGATGAAGAACTCATTGACCGAGCAGAGCAGCGCCCAGATCAGGCCGCGGATGCCGTCGCGATGGCCGCGCTCGACCCAGTAGACGCCGTAGAAGCGCTGCAACGGAGGACGCAGCAGACGGTGCCAGACGTCGCGCGGCCCATAGTCGGGCGTGGGCGGCAGCGGGAGCGTGGCGGCGTGCGCGGGCGCGAAAAAGGCCATCTTCCGCAGCCGGTCAGCCAGGCGGGCGGTGCTGTAGTGCTCGAGCGGCGTGGCAAACGTGCCGATGGGCGGGGCGACCACATAGAACTCGTCGTTCTCGACACCGTCCCAATGGCCCTCGCCCCGGCGCCAGAGGCGCAACGGCGCGTCTTCGCCGGCATGGCGCAGGATCCGGCCGGCGAAGACGTGCTGGCGGGCGATGCGCCAGGCGTTGGGCACGCCCGGCGCCGCGGGCGCGACGATGGCGGCGCAGATCTCGGCGGCGAGCGCCGGCGGCAGCACCTCGTCGGCATCCACCCAAAGGATCCAGTCCCCGGTGGCGTGCTGCAGCGCGACCTGCTTCTGGAGTTTGAGGCTGTTCTGGTAGGGATGGACCACGATTTGGGCGCCGTGGGCAGCCGCGACGGCACACGTCGCGTCCTGGCTCTCCGAATCCACCACGATCAGCTCATCCGCAAAGGCGACCGAAGCCAGCACGCGCTCAAAGACCTCGCGCCCAGGCGAGGCGGCGATGACATCGCCGGTGGGCATGATGACCGAGAGTCGGGGCGCGGGCATGCGCCGGTAGTATAGACCGCGGGCGAGGCCGCTCAGGATGGCGATTCTTGTTCGGCCCGGAGGCGCCGCTCGCGGCACAAACAACAACGCCCGCCGCGGGCGAACCCGGGCGGGCGTTGGGATTTAATCCGGCGGCGTCCTACTCTCCCACCAAGTTACCCTGGCAGTACAATCGGCGCTGAGGGGCTTAACTTCCGTGTTCGGGATGGGAACGGGTGGAACCCCCTCGCTATGGCCACCGGAAACGGTGGAAACTGCAAAGCGGATGAAGGTGAAGCGGCAAAAACCGAACAGTGCAAGCACCCGCAGGCGTGAAGTGGGGCAGGTTCGCCCAAACTTCACGTCGCGTTTCGCCCCGGACCAGCCGGGGCGGGGCAAGCGGCGCACCTCCGCTCTCCCAGGCGTACACCCTGGAGGCGGCGAGGCTGCCGCGAATGAATCCGTGAAAGCCGAACGGCCGATTAGTACTGGTAAGCTACATCCGTTACCGGACTTCGACACCCAGCCTATCAAACAGGTGGTCTACCTGTGGCCTTCTGAACCCCTAAGGGGTTGGGAGATCTCGTCTTGGGGCAGGTTTCACGCTTATATGCCTTCAGCGTTTATCCCGACCGAACTTCGCTACCCAGCCATGCCACTGGCGTGACAGCTGGAACACAAGAGGTTCGTCCATCCCGGTCCTCTCGTACTAAGGACAGGCCCCCGCAAATCTCCTACGCCCACATCAGATAGGGACCGAACTGTCTCGCGACGTTCTGAACCCAGCTCACGTACCGCTTTAATGGGCGAACAGCCCAACCCTT
>DAIDIF010000209.1 GCA_027451805.1 Acidobacteriota bacterium | reverse complement strand
GAGCGCGGAGAGCCACGGCCGGTCGCGTCCCACGGGCCATCCGACGCCGACAGCGACTCGGTGGAGATCGTCGCGGTGGTGCCGCCGCCACCACCGCCGCCATCATCATCTCCGCCGCCACCGCCGTCCGAGCCAGGGGCGGACGGCGTGCTGGCAGCCCTGGAGCGCGCAGCGCCCAGCCACGACTGCGTGCTGAGGGAGGCGCTGGCGCGCGGGCTGGTGCGCCTCGAGGACGACGAAGCGTTTCTGGCCGTGATGCGCGGCTCACCCGAGTGGTGCGTGCGGGTGCTGGACGGCGGCGCTGGTACCGCGGGGCAGCGCCGGCTGCCGTGCGGTCGGAGGGGCGCCTTGCTGCTGGCGCGGTGCGCCGCGGCGCACCGCCGGTACCGCCTGCTGCTCGAGTACAACGCGCGCACGGGCGTCTGCAGTGCCCCGGGCGCACGGGCCATCGTGTGGAACGGGACGCACATGGATGTGCCGGCGCACAGTGCCTCTGTGTTTGTAGGCGCGCCGGGGGGCGCCGTATCCGTGGAACTGCTCCCGGAGCACCGAAGCGTGTTTCTGGTGCCACTGAGTCTCGCAAGCTGATGTGGGCGCTGCGCCTGCTCTTCAATCTTTCTTTTTTTTTCACTTTCGTGTTTACCACGTCACGGTCACCAGCTGGCCGTTGCCCGGCACCTCCGTGCGCACCGCGGCCAGGTTGGGCCGGGCCGGATCGGGGCGCGGCAGCATCCCCACGAACACGTCCGCGTCGGAACCGTTTCCAAACTGCAACACGAGCTGCAGGCCCGGGGTGCGCGACAGCATGAAGCCACCCAGGTGCTCGGCGAGCGCAAGCACACCGCGCTCGTAGCCGACCCTGTCGGTTTGCGGGAGGAGCGTCTGGGCGATTGCGCTGGCCCGTGCCTGCAGCTCGGCCCGGCGGGCCGCGGCGGCGGCCGACACGAGCCGCGCCTGCTCGGGACTGTTGATGTCGCCGACGTTCACGTAGCGGTTGCGCGCCAGCGCGGCGTACTGTTCGGCGAGCGGCTTCTGATTGCGCTCCTGGATGTCCCGGAGCCGATCCAGTTGGGCGCGTGCCGCCTCCAGATCGGACCGAAGCTGCTGTGTCTCGTCCCGGAGGCGCTGCGCCTCCAGTGTCACACGCGTGGCCAACTGGTTGAGCCGCCGGTTCTCGCTCCCCAGCCCCTCCACCGTGCGCGCGCGCCGATTGGCGACAACCTCGTCGCCGCCCAGGCCGGCCTGCATCGCTGCGAGGCGCAACTCGCCCAGCTGCGCGCGCAGCTGGAGCGCCTCTATGAGCTGCGCCGTCGCGCCCTCCACCGGTGCCGGCCGCGGCACCGGTGGCGCCATGCCGAACTGCTCGTAGTACGCGGCGATCTGCTGGCCAAATTGCGAATACGCAACGAGGCGGTCGTGATCGATGCCGTAAACATCACGCAGACGCTCTGCAAGCCTTTGATCCGCGAGCTGTACGTCCCGTTGGCGCTGCGCAAGCTCTTGAGACGCGACTTGGAGTCGCTGCTGCGTTGCCTGCAAGTTCTGTGACGCAGTAGTGTTGGCGGCTTGTAGTTGCTGTGCGTCTGCCTGGAATTGATTGACATCCCCAGCGAGAGTCGCGTATTCTTGACGAAGATTTTGCACGTTGGCCTGCAGCGCGGGGAATGTGTTTGTCAAGTAATCCCTGACATTTTTCACAAAGTCTGCAAGCTCCGCTGACGTCGCGGTCAGAATATTGGGCGCGGCGGGTGGACCCGGTGGGGGGCCGCCGGGCGGGGCAGGGGGGCCGCC
>DAIDIF010000208.1 GCA_027451805.1 Acidobacteriota bacterium | reverse complement strand
GCTCCACCGCCGATCTGGCGGTTTTGCGCTCGCGTCGTTCCGGCGCGGCCAGCGGGGCGCGCAGCAGGAATCGAGCCAGGGCTGCGGTTTCTTCCCCGCCCGCCGCCCACTTCGCGGCCTCTGCGACTCGCGCCAGCGCCTCGGCAAGCGCCTGCTGTTCCTCGCTCGCTATTTCGTTTGCCATCAGCCACCTCCAGGTGCGCGGCGCGGGCGGTGAGGTTCGCCGCCCGCATCAGCCTGCGCCCGTCGGCGCCGGCCTTGCCGCTACATTCCCAGCATCGCGCTTTTTTGTTGACTTGTCAAACCAAATCGTTTAGGATTCATACATGGCCCCCAAACAAGTTCGGGAAGCGGCGGCGTGGATGGGGCGCAAGTCCTACCGCGTCCGGCTGGAGCGGTTCGGGCTGGAGCGCCTGCAAGAGATTGCGCGCGAGAACGGCAAGAAGGGCGGCAGGCCGCCCAAACAGCAACCCCCCAACGCGGTCGAAGCGGAGAAATGACCATGACGGCGAGCACAAACCCCACGGAACGGCAGGAAATGGGCGGCACAGAGAAGGGGGCGCAAATCCCGCGTGCTCAGCGCGGACCCAGGCGCAAGCCCGCGAAGGTGCGCGGAATCTTCGAGCGGCCCAAGGGTTCCGACCTGTGGTGGGTACGCTACACGGCGGCGGATGGGCGCGAACACCGGGAAAAGGCAGGCACGCGCGGCATGGCGCTGCTGCTGCTGGCGAAGCGGCGGTCGCAGCGGCTGGCCGGCGTCAAGCTGCCGGAGACGTTGCGGGGCGCCCCGGCCACGTTCGCGGAGATTGCCGCCGCCGGGCTGGAGTGGAGCAAGCAGCACAAGTCCAGTTGGGCCGGCGACGTGGGGCGGTTGCGCCAGGCGTGCGGCGTGCTGGGCGCGCGCCCGGCGGCCGAGATTACGCCTCAGGAATTGGAGCGCGGGTTGCGCAAGCTGGCCGAAGATCACGGCTGGAAGCCGGCCACGTTCAACCGCGTGAAAAACGTGGTCAGCATGTGCTACCGGCTGGCGGTTGCCAACGGGGCGGTGAACGTCAACCCGGCGCGGCTGGTGCGGCAGATGCGCTCGGACAACGTCCGGTTGCGGTTCCTCTCGCCGGAGGAAGAAACCCGGTTGCGGGCGGTGATCGCGGCGGAATGCCCCCAGCACATGCCGGAACTCGACCTCGCGTTGAATACCGGGATGCGCGCCGGCGAGCAGTTTGGCCTCACGTGGCCGGACGTGGACTTCGAGCTTGGCTTGATTCGGCTCGGACAAACCAAAAACGGGCGCGAGCGGTACATCCGGCTGAACGCGCCGGCCACGGCGGCGCTGCGGCAGTTGCGCCGGACTTCCGCCGGAGCCGGGCCAGTCTTCATTAACGCGGTGACTCCAGGCCGGTACCACGGCAAGCCGCGCGCCACGGCCCGCAACTGGTTCGAGCGGGCGGTGAAACGGGCCGGCCTTGAGGGGGTGGTGTGGCACAGCTTGCGGCATACGTTCTGCTCGCGCCTCGCCATGGCTGGCGTGGACATCGCAACCGTGGGACAATTGGCGGGTCACCGGACGCTGCAAACCACCATGCGGTACGCGCATCTCAGCCCCGAGCACCAGCAGGAAGCCGTGGAGCGGCTGGCGCGCTTCGCCGCTGTACCAACCGGCACCAGAACCGGCACCGGCGATTCTGGCGAGTCCGGCGAGTCCGCGCAAGTCCTTGCGGTTCAATGAGATGGGACGGTAGCTCAATTGGTAGAGCATTGCCCTTTTAAGGCAAGGGTTCTGGGTTCGAGTCCCAGCCGTCTCACCACGTTTTTCTGCTAGGCTAAGCTCCATGGCGCAGACAGCGGAGGCGATCATCGCGCCCGTCGGCGTCCCGCGCGCGCTGGCCGCGGCCGTGGCGGCGCTGGTGCTGGTGGTGGCGCTGATGATCGCCACCAATCAGCTGCTGGTCGCCGACTGGCACGTGTTGGTGGTCGGCTCGGCCGCCTTCTCGGCGGCCACTCTCGCATTCGCCGCGCTCTGGCACGCGCTCGGCGGTTTCGTCTGCGCGGCGATGGCGCGCGACTCGCCCCTGGCCGTGGCCGCGCTCCTGATCCTCGGCTTCTTCATGATGGCCGGCTCGGTGATCAACACCTGGACCACCGTGCCGCCCTTCTACTCGCTCGCCATGCTCCTGCTCGCCCCCGCCTTCCTCTGGCTCGGCGCCGCCCTGCACCGGCGCCGGCGCGCCGCCGCGCCGCGCCCGCCGGCCTGACGAAGGACTGCGCCGCCCGCCCGCCGCCCGCCGCGGCAGGTCCGCTCAGAGCCCGGCGATCACCACCCGCTGCGCGCGCGCGCCCAGCGTGTGCAACTCCGCGTCGCCGAAGCCGGCGTGCCGCAGCATCTCTTCCAGTTGGGCGTAGGTGTAGGTATCGCCCTCCGGGGTGTTGGCCAGCATGACCAGCGCGAACAACGCCGCCCGCGGCGGCCCCAGCCGGTCCTCGTCGGGGATGAAGTCCAGGATCGCCACCTCGCCCTGGTTCTGCCCGTCGTCGCGCAGCGCCGCCCGCACCCGCCGCAGCAGGCCTTCGCAGGTGGCGATGTCGAAATGATGCAGGAAGTTGGGCAGCAGCACCCAGTCGTAATCCCGCCCCAGCTCGGCCTCGAAGGCGCTGCCCGGGATCTTATGCCACCGCTCGGCCACGCCCGCCAGCGCGGCGTTCTCCGCCGCCACCTCCAGCACCGACGGCCAATCCAGCGCGTACACCTGGGCGTGCGGGTTGCGTTGCGCCATCGCGATGCCGAACATGCCGTGGCCGGCGGCGATGTCGAGCACCTTGCACGGCTCAACCGCGCGCGGCAGCAGCAGCTCCGCCTGCGCCTGCGCCACGAAGCGCTGCATCGGCCCCATGTTGCGGGCGAAGTTCACCCACAGCGGGCTGTCGGGCGCGTGCGCCGGGTCGGGGCCGAGCGCGCTGCCCCCGCGCCGCGCCGCCTCCGCCAGCAGGCGGAAGCCCTCCAGCTGCTGCGGCGAGGTGAGAAAATCGGCCACCGTGCCCAGGTAGGCCGGCGAATCGCGCCGCAAAAACGCCTCGCTGTCGGGCGTCAGCTTGTAGTGGCCGTTGTGCTTGAACAGCAGCCCGATCACCGCCAGCGCGTCCGCCAGGATGCGCGCGCCGCGCTCGCTGCACCGGCACGCGGCCGCCAGCTCGGCCGGGCTCTGCGCGCCCTTGCCGATCTGCGTGAACAGGTCCAGCTCAAGCGCGGCCTTGAGTAGCGCGGTGAGCTGAAACCCGCTCAGCGGCTGCAGGAAGGCTTCGGGGGATGGCGCGGGCGTGTCGGACCGGGGATCTTCGGGCATCGTTCCTCTCAGCCCGAATTATAGAGGAGGCTAGCCCAATTTTTCGCCGTAAATCCACGCCAGCAGCCACTGCGCCCCGCTGAAGACCAGTCCCAGCAGCAGCGCTGCCGCCGCCCCGTCCACAAACGCGCGCAGCGGCCCGTGCACGCTGAAGCCCGGCGTCAGGGTAAGCACAGCGCCGCCGCCCCCGCGATGCCCGCCTCGGCCCCGTACCGCGCCAGCCGGAGCGGAATCTCGCCCGCCCGCCGGTTGATCGTCCACGCCGCCATGTGCTTGCGGATATGCGGGAACCACGCCGCAAACAGCGCGCCCATGCCGCCGCCGAAGATGATCACTTCCGGCTCCAGCACATCCACCATGTTCCCCAGCCAGATCGCATACCACTCCGCCGTCTGCCGCAGCGCCTCTTCCGCCACCGCGTCGCCCGCGCGCCACGCCGCGCCCACCGCTTCTCCGGTGATCCCGGTCACACGCCCGCCCGCGGCTTCGATCAGCTTGCGCGCCTTCGCCGGCTCCCGCCGCGCCAGCGCCCGCGCCCGTTTGGCCAGCGCCGGCCCCGCTGCCAGCGCCTCGATGCAGCCGCGCTTGCCGCAGGCGCAGCGCACCCCGCGCCAGTCCACCGAAACGTGCCCACCCTCCACCGCCGCCCCCGTCCGCCCGTGGTAGATGCGTCCGTCCAGCACCAGCCCGGCGCCCACGCCCGTGCCCAGCGTGGCGTAGAACACCGCCCCGTACCCGCGCCCCGCCCCCCAGCGCGCCTCCGCCAGCGCCGCCGCGTTGGCATCGTTGTCGACCTTCACCGGCACGCCCAGCTTCCGCCCCGCCGCCGCCGCCAGCCGGAAGTTGCGCCAGCACGGCAGATTCGGCGGGTTGAGCACCACCCCGCGCCGTGGATCCAGCGGCCCCGGGCTGCTGATGCCCGCCGCCGCCGGCCGTCGTCCCGCCGTCGCGGCTCCCGCCGCGGCCAATACCGCCGCCAGTCCCTCCGCCGCGCTGCCGCGGCTGTTCATCGGCGCCCGCGCCTGGGTCAGGATGCGCCCCTTGGCCGTAACCAGCCCTGCGGCCACCTTCGTCCCGCCGATATCCACGCCCAAATAAACCGGTTCAGCCATCTCTGGGAGTATACTTTCGGCGTCGCGCGGAAGGAACCCCTTATGAATGCTGCCCTTGTGGGACTGCTCATCCTCATCGTCGCCGGCGTCGCCAAGGGCAGCTTCACCTTGCCGATGAAGTTCACCCATGCCTGGGCCTGGGAGAACACCTGGCTCGTCTACACCGTCTGGGCGCTGGTGGTGTTTCCGCCCTTGCTCGCCACGCTCACGGTGCCCGGCCTGGGCGCGATCTACGCCGCTCCCGGCGCGGCCGCGCTGGCCTGGATCGTCGCCGCCTGCGGCTTCGGCTGGGGCGTGTCGCAGATCTTCTTCGGCCTGGCGGTCGACAACGTCGGCATCGCGCTCGCGTTTTCCGTGATCCTCGGCCTTGCCGCCGCGGTGGGCAGCATCGAGCCCTTGCTGCGCCAAAACCCCGCGGCTTTGTTCCAGCCGATCGGCCTCAAAGTACTGGGCGGCGTCGCGCTGGTACTGGCCGGCGTGGGTATTTGCGCCATTGCCGGTCAGCGCCGCGAGGCCGTGCAAAAGACCTCGCCCGGCGAAGCCGTCGGCGCCGCCGCCGCCGCGCCCGCTCACAAGGCGTCCCTCGCCATGGGGTTGGTCTACTGCCTCATCAGCGGCGTCGGCTCGGCGCTGGTCAACATCGGCTTCACCGAAGGCGCGCCGCTACAGCAGTTGGCCCGCGCCCAGGGCGCGGCCGCCATCTGGGCGCCCAACGCCATCTGGCTGCCGCTGATGCTGGCCGGCGGCGTCCCCGGCTGGATCTATTGCAGCTACCTGGTCAAAAAGAACCGCACCGCTCCGCGTTTCCGCCGTCCCGGCACCGGAATGTACTGGCTGCTCGCCGGCGTGATGGCGCTGTTCTGGTTCGGCTCGACCGTGCTCTACGGCATCGGCGCCGGCGAGCTGGGCCGCCTCGGCACCGTGCTGGGCTGGCCCGTCTTCATGTCGCTGATCGTCATCACCGCCGGCGTCCATGGACGCCTCACCGGCGAATGGAAGGGCAGCCCCGGTCCCGCCCGCATCCAGGCCCTCGGCCTCGCCGTCCTGGTGCTCGCCATCGTCGTCCTCTCCCGCGCCTGAGAGCTCACTCCTGCCGCAGCGCAATCGTCGGGTCCACCCGCGCCGCGCGCCGCGCCGGAATGAAGCTCGCCAGCGACGCCACCGCGAACAGCACCGCCACCGCGGCCGCCAGCGTCGTCATATCGCCCGCGTGCACCCCGTACAGGTCGCTGGCCAGCAATCTCCCGCCGGCGATCGCACCGATCAGCCCGATCGCCGCCCCCAGCCCGGCCAATACCAGCCCGCGCGCCAGCATCATCCGCACCACGCCGCTCGGCGAGGCGCCCAGCGCCAGCCGGATCCCCACCTCCTGCGTCCGCTGCGCCACTGCATAAGCCAAGACGCCATAGACCCCGATCGCCGCCAGCGCCAGCGCCAGCAGCGCGAACCCCGCCAGCAGCGTCATCAGGAAGCGCCGCGTCGCGTACGAGGTCGCGATCACCTGATTCATGGTGTAGACGTCGTACGCCGGCTGATCCGCCCCCGGCCCGGCAATCGCGTGCCGGATCGCCGGCAGCAGCGCCATCGGGTCCCCCTCGGTGCGGATCACCAGCGACACCCCCTGCCCGGCCGCGGTCATGTACTGCATCGGCACCTGGTCCACCGCCATATAGAACTGCTCGCGCACTGTCGCGGTATCGTCGCTCGCCAGCCCCCAGTGCTTCACGTGCCCGACTTCGCCCACGATCACGCCGGTCCCGAACGGTCCCATCAGGATATGGTGGCCCAGCGGGTTCTGGCCGGGATACTCCTCGTGCGCGAATACCGTGTCCACCACCACCGCTACCGGGTGCCCGCGCTGGTCGCCGGCATTGAGATAGCGGCCGCGCAGCAGCGGGATGCGCATCGTCTTCAGGTAGCCGGGGCCGGTGATGTATTGCATGGCCGAATGCACCCGATTGGGCGCGGGCTCGGCCTGGTTGGCTCGCCAGAACCCCATCTCGCTGTCGCTGCCCCCCAGCGGCACTAGCGAGGTGATCGCCGCCGCCGTTACGCCCTGCACCGCGTTGACGCGCTGCTCCATCTGGTCGAGCGCGGCCGCGATCGCCGGGCCGTTGTTCAAAATATCCGGCGCCAGCGAAAACTGCATCGTCATCACGTGGTCCGGATGGAATCCCGGGTTGACCGCCTGCAGCCGCAGCATCGTCCGGATCAGCAGCCCCGCGCCCGCCAGCAGCACCAGCGCCAGCGCCATCTCCGCCACCGCCAGTGCGCTCTGCGTCCGCTGCCCGCCGGTCGAGGCGGTGCGGCCGCCGTCTTTGAGCGCCCGCTGCACGTCGTCGCGTCCGCTCGACCAGGCCGGCACCAGCCCGAACACAATGCCGCTCCCGATCGCCGCTCCGAGCGTGTAGAGCAGCACCGGCACACTGAGTGCCAGCTGATGCAGCCGCGGCAGTCCCGCCGGCACGATCGCCGG
>DAIDIF010000207.1 GCA_027451805.1 Acidobacteriota bacterium | reverse complement strand
CTCCGCGCCGACGTTCACGGCGACGCTGGCGCCGACCGAGCTGGCCTCGCCGGTGACGCAGGCGGGCGTGGTGATGGGCACGGTGCAGTACATGAGCCCGGAGCAGATCGAGGGGCGCGAAGCGGACGCGCGCAGCGACGTCTTCGCTTTCGGCTGCGTGCTCTACGAGATGGCGGCGGGCAAGCCGGCGTTCGAGGGCAAATCGAGCCTGTCGGTGGCGTCGGCGATTCTAGAGAAGGAGCCGCCGCCGGTGGCGCCGGCGGCGCTCGACCGCGTGATCCGGCTGTGCCTGGCGAAAGCGCCGGAGGAGCGGCTGCAGTCGGCACGGGACGCGGCGCTACTGCTGCGCGGGGTGAGGCCCGATGCGCCGGCGGCGGAGGCGCAAACCGGACGCACACTGTCGCGCCGCGGCTGGTGGCCCATCGCACTGGCGGGCGCCGCGGCCGGCGCGCTGGCGGTGGGCGGTGCGTTGTGGCTGCGGCCGCGCGCGTCCGGAGCCCGCATGATCTCCGACCTGCCGGCGCCGGCGGGGGTGGCGTTCAATTTCACAGGCTCTGCGCCCGGGCCGCCCGCCATCTCGCCCGACGGCGGCATGGTCGTATTCGCCGCCCATGCGCCGGGCCGGCAGCGGCAACTCTGGTTGCGGCGGTTGGGCCAGTCCGAGGCTCAACCCCTGGCGGGGACGGCCGACGCGGTGCTTCCCTTCTGGTCGCCCGACGGAAAGGCGATCGGCTTTTTCACTTCCAAGGACGTGACGGCGCGGGCCACGGACCGGTTGATGATCTACAGCCTCGAGAGCGGTCAGGTCAAAACTCTGGCGGACGCATTCCTGGCCCGCGGCGGCTCCTGGGGCGCAGGCGGTACGATCGTATTTGCGCCGGACGTGGCGGGCGGACTGGAGGGGGTCTCCGCCGGAGGCGGCACGGCGACGCTGCTGCCGATCCCGCAATCCGCCGAGTATACGTCCCTGCGCTATCCCTACTTCCTGCCCGACGGCAAGCATATTCTTTACCTCGCCGTCAGCCACACCGACAGCAATCACGACCAGATCTATTTCGCCTCGCTCGACGGCAAGGTGAACCGGCCGCTGGTGCATGCCACCACGGGCGGAGTGTTCGCGGCGGCCAACGGGAAGGGTTACTTGCTGTACTCGGCGGGCGGCACGCTGATGGCGCAGCCGATGCAGCCCTCCAGCGGCACCTTGCTTGGCGCGGCGCAGCCGGTCGCGCATGGAATTTTCGAGGACGGCATCACCTGGCGGCCGGCGTTCAGCGCTTCGCAAACCGGCAATCTCGCGTTTGCAGCCGGTGCGATCGGCGAACAGCAGTTGGCCTGGCTGAACCGCGCCGGCAAGGTAACCGGAACGCTGCCACCGTTTCCCGGCAACGCGGAGACCGCAGCGATATCGCCGGGCGGCCACCGCCTCGCGGTCAGCATCGACAACGGCCAACAGGATATCTGGGTGGTGCGGCTGAGCGACGGGTCCAGCGCGCGCTTCACCTTCGGGCCCATCGGAAATCTCTTTCCGGCGTGGTCGCCACACGGCAGGTGGATCGCCTATGCGGACGAAGTCGGCAGCGATTTTCATGTCCTGCGCCGCCTGGCGAACGGCAGCGGGGCGGCGCAGCCGATTGCGGGGGCGCGCGTGGGCCGCTCCGCGTACCCGGTGGCGTGGACCCCAGACGGTGGCCAGTTGGTCGTTGCAGGCGGCGGCTCCGGCGGCGACCGGGCACCCCTGGGGATCTTCGCGGTCGCGCTCTCCGGACAAGGCCTGCGAACAGTCGTTGCGCCGGGCGGTGAGGCGGCCGATCTTGCCCAGCTCTCACCCGACGGGCGCTGGATCTCCTATGCTGCCGGACCATCGGGGCAGTTGCCGAACCTATTCGTGGCGCCGTTCGCCGGCGGCGGCGGAAAATGGCA
This sequence comes from Acidobacteriota bacterium, assembly GCA_027451805.1. Taxonomy (GTDB): domain Bacteria; phylum Acidobacteriota; class Terriglobia; order Terriglobales; family SCQP01; genus SCQP01. The sequence continues at coordinate 18,831 of DAIDIF010000207.1, read as the reverse complement.
AGTGACGACGCAAGGCGTCGAGAACTACTTCTGGACCGGCGGCGGCAAGGAACTGGATGTGATTGACGGCCAGGGAACGCTCGAGGCGATCCCGGTGAACGTGAGCGCGGGCGCGCCGGTGTTCGGCCCGCCGCGCGCGCTGGCGCAGCGCTTCCCGCGGGTCCTGGCGGCCACGGCGGACGGCCAACGCTTCCTGGCGATCACCTACCCGAACGATCATCAGCGGCTGGTGTACGTGCGAAACTGGGCGGCGGCGTTGCACTAACCCCGGGCGGGCAGTACACTCCGCTGCATGCGCCGCCTACGTTGCGTTTTGGCCGGTCTGGCCCTGGCTGTCATCCCGCTTTCCGCCCAAGCCCGCAGGGCGCTGAGCCAGCCGGCGATTTCGCCGCACGGGCGGCGGATCGCCTTTGCGGCGGGCGGGGACATCTGGACGGCGCCGGCGCGGGGGGGCGAGGCACATCTGCTGATCGCCAGCGCGGCGCTGAACTCGCATCCGCTGTTCTCGCCCGACGGGCAATGGCTGGCGTTCGAGTCGGCGCGCAGCGGCAACGGCGACCTCTACCTATTCTCGTTCGCCACCGGCAGGCTGCGGCGGCTGACCTGGGACGACGGCATCGACTCGCTCGACAGCTGGTCGCCGGACAGCCAGTGGGTTTACTTCAGCTCGAGCAAGAACAACATCGGCGGCGACAACGACATTTACCGGGTACGGATCACCGGCGGGACGCCGCAGATCGTGACCTCGGAGCGGTACGTCAACGAGTTCTTCGCCGCGGCGGCGCCGGACGGCTCGCTGGCCTTCTGCGCGCGCGGGCTGGCGTCGGCGCAATGGTGGCGCGACGGGCACGCGCACATCGACGAGACCGAAATCTGGCGCGTCGTGCCGGCCACGGCACCCGAGGGCAAGAACGTCTATACGCGGCTGCTGCGCACGGGCGGGGCGAAGAACCTGTGGCCGATGTTCAGCCCGGACGGCAAGACGATGTACTTCATGTCCGACCGGAGCGGGGCGGAAAACCTGTGGGAGGTGCGCGCGGGCGGGGCGCCGCAGGCGCTGACGCACTTCACCAACGGGCGGCTGCTGTGGCCGGCGATCGCGGCGGACGGCTCGGCGATCGTGTTCGAGCGCGGCTTCGGCGTGTGGCGCTACGACGTGAAGAAGCGGACGGCGGCAGCGGTGGCGCTGACGCTCGTGGGCTCGCCCGCGCCGGAGCCGGTGGCGCACCTGAACATCACGCGTGTCACCGACCTGGCGGTGTCGCCGGACGGGAAGAAGCTGGCGTTCACCGCGCACGGCGAAGTGTTCGCGGTGGGAGCGGCGAAGGGCGGGGAGGCGCTGCGCATCACCCACACCGGCAAGCTGCAGTTCGGGCTGCAGTGGTCGCCGGACAACCACGAGCTGGCGTATCTTTCCGACCGCGACGGCCACGACCACGTTTACCTCTACGACTTTCTCACCCACAAGGAGCGCCAGCTCACGACGGGCAACGCGGAGGACAGCCGGATCGCGTTCTCTCCCGACGGCAAGCGGCTGGCCTACCAGCACGGCATCGGCACGATCATGACCGTCAATCTGGCGAGCGGCGCGTCGACCGAGGTGGCGCGCGGCTACTTCGGCAGCCTGCCGCCGCTGGTCTACGGCGGGGGCATCGCGTGGTCGCCGGACGGCAGGCAGATCGCCTATCTGGACAAGGCCCACGGCGTGTTCAGCAACGTATTCGTCGCGCCCGCCGCGGGCGGCAAGCCGCTGCAGTTGAGCTATCTGGCGAACGCGTCGGCGGGAGGACTGGTCTGGAGCCCGAACGCGAAGTTCCTGTTGTTTCAAACCGACCAGCGCACCGAGCCCAGCCGGATCGCGCGCATCGCCCTGGCGCCGGAGCCGCCGGTGTACCGCGAGGACTTGTTCCAACGGCTATTCCAGACGCCGGAACGGCGGCCGATCGGGGGCGGGCGCGGCGGGCGGGGCACGCCGGCGCCGCCGGCGACGCGCATCGTCGCCACCGGGATCGCCGAGCGGCTGCGGCTGCTGCCGATGCTGAACGCACGCACGCCGGTGATCTCGCCCGACGGCAAGTGGCTGGCCTACGTGGCGGGCGCGAACGGCGGGGGCAACATTTACCTCATGTCGTTGACGCGGCGGCCGTCCGACGCGCCGGGCGGACGCGGGCCCAACGCGGGCGCGCCGGCGCCCAAGCAGCTCACCGCGACGACCGGCGCCAAGAGCAGCCTGCAGTTCACGGCCGACTCGAAACACCTGTTTTTCGTGCAGGGAGGACAGGTGAACGAGATCGCGGTCACCGGCGGCAAGCCGCGGCGGATCGCGGTGCGCGCGCAGTTGCGGGTGAACTTCGACCAGGAGAAGGAGGAAGTCTTCGCGCAGGCCTGGCGCTATCTGCGCGACACCTACATGAATCCGGCGATGAACGGGGTCGACTGGGACGCGGTGCGGACCGCGTTCGCGCCGGAAGTGGCCGGCGCGGCGACCGACGCCGATCTGCGCCAGCTGCTGCTGGAGATGATCGGGCGGCTGGATTCGTCGCACTCGGGCATCTATCCGCCGCCGGGCGGCAACCGCACCGCGACCGGTGCGCTGGGCCTGATGTTCGACCGCGTCACCTACGAGACGCAGGGCAAGCTGTGCGCCGAAGAGGTCGTGCCGCTGGGACCGGCGGCGATGGCGGGGGTGAAGGCGGGCGACTGCCTGGAACAAGTGGACGGCACGGCGATGGGCGCGGGGGTGAACCTCGACCGGGTGCTGGACGGGCGCATCGGGCGGAAGGTGGCGCTGCGGCTCACCGGGCCGGGCGGCGCGCGCACGGTGGACGTGCAGCCGGTTAGCAATCCGGCGGACAAGACGCTGATCTACAACGCCTGGGTGGCGCACAACCGGCGGGTGGTGAACCGGCTGAGCGGCGGCGCGCTGGGCTACGTGCACATGCAGGACACCGAGCAGGCCTCGCTCGACAAGCTTTACCTCGACCTGAACTCGACCGACTTCTCGAAGCAGGGCGTGGTGATCGACATCCGCAACAACAACGGCGGGTTCGTCAACCCCTACATGCTGGACGTGCTCTCGCGCCAGCCCTACCTAACGATGGTCCCGCGCGGCTTCCCCGCCGGGCCGGCGCGGGTGGCGCTGGGGCAGCGGGCGCTGGAGAAACCGACGGTGCTGATCGTGAACCAGAACTCGCTTTCGGATTCGGAGGACTTCACCGAAGGCTACGAGGCGATGCACCTGGGCCAGGTGGTGGGCGTGCCCACCGCGGGCTGGATCATCTTCACCACCGCGGCGCGGCTGCTCGACGGCTCGACACTGCGGCTGCCGACGACGCGCATTCTGGACGCCAACGGGAAGAACATGGAACTGCATCGGCGGCCGGTGAACGTGCGCGTGCAGAACCCGATCGGCTCGTGGCAGGCGGGCCAGGACGCGCAACTGGCGGCGGCGGTGAAGACGCTGCTGGCGCAGATTCGGGCGGCGGCAACAGCAAAGGCGGCGGGGCGGCGTCCGTAGCGCCTTACGCTAAACTCAAGCATGGCCGTTGCCGACGACATTTTGGCTTCCGTGACATGGGCGCCGAACGCGCCGCCTGCCGAGCTGCCGCGGCAGGAGCGGCTGCGGCGGATCCGCCACTCGGCGTCGCACATCATGGCGCAGGCGGTGCGCGAGCTCTTCCCTGCCGCCAAGCTGGCGATCGGGCCGCCGATCGAGAACGGCTTCTATTACGACATGGAGCTGCCGCGGGCGCTGACCGACGACGACCTGCCGGAGATCGAGAAGCGCATGCGGCGGATCGTGGGGCGCGACCCGCAGTTTTTCCACGCCACGCTGGCGCGGCCGCGGGCGATGGAGCTGTTCCGCGAGTGGAACCAGCCGTACAAGATCGAGCTGCTGGAAGGGATCAAGGACGACGAGGTATCGCTCTACAAGCAGGACCGGTTCATCGACCTGTGCGCCGGGCCGCACATCGCCCAAGGCGGCGTGTGCGGGCATTTCAAGCTGCTGTCGCTGGCGGGCGCCTACTGGCGCGGCGACGAGCACCGGCAGATGCTTCAGCGCATCTACGGCACCGCCTGGGAGACGGAAGCGGAGCTGGCGGAGTATCTGCAATTCCTCGAGGACTCCAAGGCGCGCGACCACCGCAAGCTGGGGTTGCAGCTCGATCTGTTCAGCTTCCATCCCTGGTCGGCGGGCTGCCCCTTCTGGCATCCGCGCGGGCTGACGGTGCGCGAGGAGCTGCGGCGGCTGTGGCGCGAGACGCATACGCGCGCGGGCTACATCGAGATCATGAGCCCGGTGATTTATCGCAAGGAGCTGTTCGAGACTTCGGGGCACTGGGAGCACTTCCGCGAAAACATGTTCCTGGTGCAGGAGGGCGGGACCGCGCCGGAAGAGGGGCCGACCATGGGCCTCAAGCCGATGAACTGCCCGGACACGATGCTGTACTACAAGATGCGGCAGCACTCCTACCGCGAGCTGCCGCTGCGCATCAGCCAGGGACAACTGCTGCACCGCAACGAGCCCATGGGCGCGCTGCACGGGCTGATGCGGGCGCGCGTGTTCAGCCAGGACGACGCGCACATCTATTTGCACGAGGACCAGATCCAGGACGAGATCGTGCGCGTGCTGGAGCTGCTGCACGAGATCTACGCCCACTTCGGGCTGCGCTACTCGATCACGCTCTCGACCCGGCCGGAAAACTCGATGGGCGAGGCGGCGCTGTGGGAGAAGGCCGAGGCCGGGCTGCGGCAGGCGCTGGACGGACTGAAGCGGGAGTACACGATCGACGCCGGCGGCGGGGCGTTTTACGGGCCCAAGATCGACGTCATGGTGCACGACAGCATGGGCCGGCAGTGGCAGTGCGGCACGGTGCAGCTCGACTTCAACCTGCCGCGGCGCTTCGAGCTGGAGTTCATCGACCGCGACAACCAGGCGCGCACGCCGGTGGTGATCCACCGCGCGCTGTTCGGATCGGTGGAGCGGTTTTTGGGCATCCTGCTCGAGCACTTCGCCGGCGCGCTGCCGACCTGGCTGGCGCCGGTGCAGGCGCTGGTGATGCCGATCGCCGAGGGGCAGGAGGAGTTCGCGAAGTCGGTGCTGGCGAAGCTGCAGGCGGCGGGCATCCGCGCCGAGATCACGGCGGCGGACAGCAAGATCGGCTACCGCATCCGCGAGGCCGAACTGCACAAGATTCCCTACATGCTGGTGGCGGGCAAGCGCGAGGCGGAAAGCGGCATGGTCTCGGTGCGCACCTACCAGGAGAAAGATCGCGGCGTGATGGCGGTGGACGACGTGGCGGCGGAGATCGTGAAGAAGACGCGCGAGCGCACGCTCGACGTCACGGTGAAGGATTACTCGGCCCTGTTCCGCACGGAAGCCGCGGGCGAGGCCACGCCGGCGTATTGAGGCGGGGCGGTCGCATCTAACATTGACGTCCGCGGGCCCCAGCGCGGCTGCGCCTCGCTGGGGCCGCGCCTCCTCGCTTCCCGGGGGCGGGCCTCCCTGTGGTGTCTTATGTGTACATTTAGGGGGGGGGAGGGGGGTTTTTACTAAAAACGGGGACAACTCGTTTGTTTTGTAAGTGGCGTCGGCGAAAAGCGACAATCTGTTTTGGTTTGTTCCGGCGTTGGGCACACGTTACGTGTGGGCCTCGCCGTTCGGAATCAGGTTGTCAAACCGTCCACGGCCGGGGTGGTGCGGCCGCGCCCTGGGGCGCGCGGAAAAACGGCTTCTCGCGCGGATGGGGGTCTGATTCGGGTGGCGGCGGCGGGGTTGTCCGGGGCTTGGTCTAGCGCACGGTGCCGAAGGCGTAGACGGTGGTTTGGCGGAAGGTCTGGCCGGGCTTGAGTTCGGTGGTGGGGAAGTTGGGGTGGTTGGGGGAGTCGGGGTAGTGCTGGGTTTCGAGGGTGAAGCCGTCGCGGAAGTTGTAGACGTGGCCGTGCTTGCCGCGGATTTTGGAGTTGAGGAAGTTGCCGGTGTAGAACTGGATGCCGGGCTGGGTGGTGTAGACGCGCAAGCGGCGACCGCTGCGGGGATCGACGGCGGTGGCGGCGAGGGCGAGGCGGCCGCTCTGGCTGTCGAGCACGTAGTTGAAGTCGTAGCCGCCGGCGTATTTGAGCTGGGCGAAGTTATCGCGGATGCGGGCGCCGACCGGGGTGGGGCGGAGGAAGTCGAGCGGGGTGCCCTCGACCGGGGCGATTTTACCGGTGGGGATCAAGTTGGCGTTGATCGGGGTGTAGTGATGAGCGTAGATGGTCATGACGGTGGGCAGGATGCTGCCGTGGCCTTCGCCGTCGAGGTTGAAGTAGGTGTGGTTGGTGAGGTTGAGGACGGTGTCCTTGTCGGTGGTGGCGGTGTAGACGATGCGCAGGCCGTCGTTGGCGGTGAGGGTGTAGACGACGCGCACGGCGAGCTCGCCGGGATAGCCCTCCTCGCCGTCCTGGCTGGTGTAGCGCAGCTCGAGCGCGGGGCCGGCGGGGGTGGTGCGCGCGCGCGCGGTCCAGAGGCGGCGGTTGAAGCCGTAGATGCCGCCGTGGAGCGAATTCTTGCCGTTGTTGATGGCGAGGCGATAGACACGGCCGTCGAGGGTGAAGCGGCCGAAGGCGATGCGGTTGGCGTAACGGCCGATGAGCGCGCCGAAGTAGGTGGCGGTGTCGCCGAGGTAGCCGGCGAGCGAGTTGTAGCCGAGCACGACGTCGCCGGGTTTGCCGTGGCGGTCGGGGACGACGATGGACTGGACGATGCCGCCGTAGTTGGTGATGGCGACGCGCATGCCGCGGGCGTTGGCGAGGGTGAAGAGCTGGACCGGGCGGCCGTCGGGCATCTTGCCCCAGGGCTGGCTGGTGATGCCGGGAGTGGCGGCCATCAGCGCGCCTCCGAGAGCCAGGGCGCAGAACGCAGTGCGGAAGGATCGCATGGCACCCCCTATTCTAAGCGCTCGAGCCTGGCCAGGGTCTCGATTTGCGCGGTCTGGGGAAACAGATCGAAGAGATGCAACGCCGTGAGGCGGTAGCCGGCGGCGGTGAGGGCGCGCAGGTCGCGCGCCAAGGTGGCGGGGTCGCAGGAGACGAGGTGGAGGCGGGCGGGGGCGTGGCGCAGGATCTCGCCGGTCACCTCGGGGCCGAGGCCGGCGCGGGGCGGGTCGGCGACCAGCAGATCGGGAGGGGCGAGGGGGCGGCGGCGCAGAAACTCGAGCGCGTCCTGCTCGACCACCTCGATGGGCGCGCCCTGGGCGTTGTGGCGCAGGTCGGCGGCGGCGGCGGGCGAACCCTCGACCGCTTCGACGCGGGCGAAGGCATCGGCGAGGGGCAGGGCGAAGAGGCCGACGCCGCTGTAGAGATCGACGGCGGAGGCGCCGCGCAGGCCGGCGGTGACGGCGGCCACCAGCGGCTCGGCGAGGAAACGGTTGGCCTGGAAGAAGGCGCCGGAGCTGACGCGGTAGCGATGGCCCTGGACGGCGAATTCGAGCGGGCCGGTGGCGTGCAAGCCCTGGTCGTGGTTGTCCACCGCGAGCTCGATGGTCGCCTGGCGCGGGGGCGGGGCGGCGGCGAGCTCCGCCAGGCCCAGATTGAGGGCGGGGGAGGCGATGGGGCAATGGGTGATGGGGACGAGGCGGCGGCTCTCGCGCTCGTAGTAGCCCACGCCCACGCCGGGCACGGCCTGCACGCGAATGTGGTTGCGGTAGGCCCAGGGCGGGGAGGGGTGGACGGCGATTTCGCCCTCCCAGACGATGCCGCCCAGGCGGGCGAGGGACTCGAGCAGGATGGCGCGCTTGAGTTCGAGCTGGAGTTCGGCGGAGGCGTGCTGCAGCTGGCAGCCGCCGCAGCGGCCGAAGACCTCGCAGCCGGGCGCGACGCGGCCGGCGGCGGGCTCGAGCACCTCGAGCAGGCGGCCTTCGCGGCGCCCGTGCGCGGAGGGGCCGAGTTCGACGCGCACGCGCTCGCCGGGGAGGGTGAAGGGCACGAAGATGGCCTGGCGGCGGTCGTCGGCGCCGGGGAGGCGGGCGAGGCCGTCGCCGCCGTGGACCACTTTTTCGATCTGGAGATGAACGATGTCCGCCATAGAGTCTTGCCGATTCTAGCCCATGTAGAACAAGCTGAGCCGCGGCAGATGCGCGTGATCGAGCAGGCGGCGGCGGAGAAACTGACGTTCGATCAGGTCCAACTGCTCGACCCGGAGCTGGCGGCGATAGGGCGCCAGCTCGCGTTCGGTCTCGGCGCGCAGCGCGACCATGGCGTCCACCGGGGTGGCCTCGAGCAGGGCGGCGTAGAGCTTGTCGTCGAGCACGGAGAGCAGGCGGTCGAGGGCTTCGAGCTCGAGCGGGGCGCCGGCGGCGAGCGAGCCGCGGGCGCGGTCGAGCGCCTCCAGCACCGCGGCCACGGGGGGCGGCGGGGGCGCCAGCGCGGGGCAGGCGCGGATGCGCTGCGCCGCGGCAGCGAGATGGGCGAGGATGCGCTCGCGGCTGAAGGCGTCGGCGGCGGGGCGGGCATCACCTGCGGCGGGCGCGCCCACGGCGGCGGCGCGCATGGTTTCGGCGGCGTCGAGCACGGCGGCGGCGCAGTAGACCAAGGCGCGCGGACGTTGGCGATCGCGCCGGCGGCCGGAGTCGAATTTCTCGAAGGCGGCATCCATGCCGGCGAGCGCGGCCGCCAGCGGGATGCCGGCTTCGCGCCAGGCGGCGATCAGGGCCCAATCCACCGGAGACAGCAGGACCTGGACCCCGCGCTTGCGCTGGAAGTGCTCCTCGATCTCGGTAAAGTAATTGAAATAGTTCACTCGAACTGGCCGCCGGGCGGATCCAGCCGGAACCAGAAGTAGCCGTAGGGCCCCAGGGTGAGCTGGTAGGGGGTGGTGGTGACGGCGGGGAAGGCCACCTCGCCGAACATCTCGTGCGGCGTCCAGCCGGCGAAGTTGGAGAGGTCGAGCTCCACCGCCTGCGAGCTGCGCGAGAGGTTGGCGGCGACCAGCACGCAGCGCGCGCCGGGCAGGTCGGCGGGGGCGGCGGATTTGGGCAGGCGGCGGAGGTAGACCAGCACGCGCTCGTTGGCGGGGGCGAGAAACGCAATGGCGCCGAGGCCGAAGATGGGGTTGCGGTGGCGGAGCTGGATGAGGGTGCGCATCCAGTTGAGCAGCGAGTTGGGATCCTGAAACTGGCGCTCGATGTTGACCGCCTGGAAGCTGTAGATGGGGTTCTGAATGAGCGGGGCGTAGAGGCGCTCGGGCGGCGCCTTGCTGAAGCCGCCGTTGCGGTCGACGTTCCACTGCATCGGGGTGCGGACGCCGTTGCGGTCGGAGAGATAGATGTTGTCGCCCATGCCGATCTCGTCGCCGTAATAGACGATGGGGGCGCCGGGCATGGAGAACAGCACCACGTTCATGAGCTCGATCTCGCGGCGGCTGTTCTCGACGATGGGCGCGAGGCGGCGGCGGATGCCGATATTGAGCTTCATGCGGGGATCGCGCGCGTACTCGTAGTACATGTAGTCGCGCTCCTCGTCGGTGCACATCTCCAGCGTGAGCTCGTCGTGATTGCGCAGGAACAGGCCCCACTGGCAGTTGTCGGGAATGGCCGGGGTCTGGGTGAGGATGTCGACGATGGGGCGGCGCGCCTCCTGGCGGACGGCCATGAACAGGCGCGGCATGAGGGGGAAGTGGAAGGCCATGTGGAACTCGGGCGCGGCGGCGACGCCGGGGGCGGCGCCCGTCTGGCCGAAGTAGCGCACGACGTCGGAAGGCCACTGGTTGGCTTCGGCGAGGAGCACGCGCGCGCCGCCGTAGCGCGCGTCCACCTCGCGCCGCAGCGCCTGCAGAAAGGCGTGGGTCTCGGGCAGGTTTTCGCAGTTGGTGCCGTCGCGCTCGAACAGGTAGGGGACGGCATCGCAGCGGAAGCCATCCAGCCCCAGATCGAGCCAGTAGAAGACGACATCCATCACCGCCTGGCGCACGGCGGAGTTGTCGAAGTTCAAGTCGGGCTGGTGGCTGTAGAAGCGGTGCCAGAAGTAGGCGTTAGCGGCCGGATCCCAGGTCCAGTTGCTGACCTCGGAGTCGGTGAAGATGACGCGGGCATCGGGAAAGCGGCGCGGGTCGTCACTCCAGACGTACCAGTCGCGGAAGGGCGAGGCGGGCGAGCTGCGCGACTGCTGGAACCAGGGATGCTGGTCGGAGGTGTGGTTGAACACCAGGTCGGCGAGCACGCGCATGCCGCGGCTGTGGGCCTCGTCGAGCAGCTCGCGGAAGTCCTCGAGGGTGCCGTAATCGGGGTCGACGGAGCGGAAATCGGCGATGTCGTAGCCGTCGTCGCGCAGCGGCGAGGGATAGAAGGGCAGCAGCCAGAGGCAGTCCACGCCCAGCCACTGCAGATAATCGAGTTTGTCAATCAAGCCGCGGAGGTCGCCGATGCCGTCGCCGTTCCAGTCGTAGAAGGCGCGCACGGGGAGCTCATAAAACACCGCGTTTTTGAACCAGAGCGAGTCGGGGGCGTTCATAGGCAAGAGGCGGGCTCAGCCGGCCACCCGCACGGCGGCGGGGAGATGGTCGAGGGCGGCCGGGGCGGGAGGCTGGCGCGGGAGGCTGACGCGGAAGGTGGTGCCGACGCCGGGCTGGCTGGCGACATCGATCTTGCCGTGGTGCAGCTCGACCACCGAGCGGGCGAAGTAGAGGCCCAGGCCGGTGCCGAATTCGCGGCCGCTGAGGGGATTGGGGATGCGGTTGAACTTGACGAACAGGCCGGGGATCTTGTCGGGAGCGATGCCGACGCCGCTGTCGCTGACCTCGACCGAAACCGACAATGGCGCGGCGCGCCAGCGCACGGCGATGGCGCCACCCTCGGGGGTGTACTTGATGGCGTTGTCCAGCAGGTTGGCGAAGACCTCGCGCAGCCGCATCGGGTCGCCGCGCACCACGGCATCGCCCTCGCCGCCGCCCTCGAGGCGCACCTCCTGGCGGTAGCGGGCGGCGCGGGGCTGGAACTCCGCCACCAAGGCGGCCAGCATGTCGGCGAGATCGAGCGACTCGGTGCGCAGCAGCAGGCTGCCCTGCTCCAGGCGGCTGATATTAAGCAGATCGTTGACCAGGGCGATGAGGCGCTCATTGGCCTCATAGGCGCGGCGGAGGTATTTCTCCTGGTCGGGATTGAGCGGACCGAGCACCTTTTCCAGCAGCAGGCCGAGCACCCCCTTGACCCCGCTCATGGGGGTGCGCAACTGGTGGCTGGCGAGGCTGATGAACTCGTTCTTCATGCGGTCGACTTCGCGCTCCTGGCTGGCGTCGCTGAAGACCACGATGCAGCCCTGGACGCCGCCGTGCTCGTCGGTCACGGGAGCGGCGGTGACGGCCACCGGCAGGCGGGCGCCGTCGCGGCGCAACAGGGTGAAGGAGCGCAGCACGCGCAGGGTGCGGCCCTGGGCCATGGCCTGGCGGACGGGATCAGGGCGCTCGGGGGGCAGGCCGGGGCGCTCCTCGAGCAGAGCGATGACTTCGGCGTAGGGGCGGCCGAGGGCGCCGCTCTCGCTCTCGCCGGTGAGGGCGGCGGCGGCGCGGTTGAACTCGATGATGCGACTCTCGCCATCGACGGCGAACACGCCGTCGCCGATGCTGCCCAGCAGCGCCTCGGTCTTGGCGCGGCCGCTCTCGACTTCGCGGTTGTAGCGCTGGTAATAGCGGAAGGCGGAGCGCAGCAGCAGGCCGGTGGCCACGGCGAGGAGAAAGATGATGACGGCGATCAAGGCCAGCTTGTCGTAGATGACGCGGAAGAAGTAGAAGCCGACGCGCAGCGGCCGCACCAGCACGATGGCCATGCGGGTACCGGGGACGGGGCCGTAGGCCACCGCGGGACTCTCCAGCCGCCACATGGCGGCCTCCACCGCGCCGCTACCGGCGCGGCCGGCGAGCGCGGCGGCGGTGGCGGGCAGGGCCGTGACCTGGGCTGGGGTGAACGGGCCGTCGGCGGGACCGGTGACGAGCTGGCGGCCGGCGTCCACCAGGTAGAGAAAGCGGTCGGGGCCGAGGTTGATGTGGCGCACCCAGGCGGCCACCACGGCGGTGGGCAACGCCGCGGCGAGCACGCCATCGTCGCGCGGCAGGGCGGAGGGGGCGGGCGGAATGTACTCCACCGGGGCGGCGAACTCCAGCCGCGGGGGAGCGGTGGCGTTGGCGCGCTGGAGGGGGGAGGCGGAAGCGTGCTCGGCGACGGCCTGCTGGAACCAGGCCGGCAGCGGCGGCGCCAGCGAAGCGGTAACGGTGGGCGGGGCGGCGGCGAGCAGGGCGCCGGAAGGGGCATAGAGGCGCAGGTCGAGGAATTCGGGGCGGCGCTGGTGCAACCGCGCCAGGCTGGCGGCGGCCTCGGCATCGGCCTGCTGCTGCCGGCGCAGCAGGCGCTGCTGCGACCACTTGTACCTGGGCTGGGGCACGGCGGCGAGCGCCAGGGCGCGCTTCAGCGAGGTGAAGTCGGCGGCGCCGGCGAGCGCCTCGCGCTCGCCCTGGAAGTTGGCCTGCAGCAGGCTGGCGGCGAAGTCGCGCACCTGCAGGTCGGCGCGGGCCTCGTCGGCGGCGGTATTCCGGACGCTGGTGGCGACGATGTAGTAGGTCAGCAGCAGGATGGGAACGAAGGTGAGGATGACGAAGATGGCGGTGGAGCGGATGACACTGGCGGTGAGCCAGCGCAACGCGGCCTCGACCCGGCGCGAAACCGCATTGCGCAGCGAGGTCCACATCAGAGCGGCTCGTTTACTGGCGCGGGCCCCAGCGCGGCTGCCAGTCCCGGCTGTAACGGCGCCGGGACACGTGCGCCGCGCGTCCCGCCTGTGCTCGCGCCGGCACGGGGCCCCAAGATCCCCGTGCCGGCGCTGCGCCACGCTCCACCCCACGCCGCAAGCGGCATGGAGTGGCGAAATCCCCGGCGGGGCGATGCGCGCCGCATTCCGGAGGTGGAGCAGGGGTACAGCATGACTGAACCCGCGCTAGCGCGCGCCATCGGCGGGGACCGCGTCATGGCAGGCGGAGCAGCGCAGGCGGACGCGGAAGTTGCGCGACCAGGGGTCGCTGAAATCGCCGTCGAGCTGGAGCAGCATGCGCCCACCGCACTGGGCGCAGGCATAGTCGCGGGAGTAGCCCAGCAGCGAGGCGAGGGCGGCGGCGTCGCCCTGGTCGCGATCCACGAAGAGGCGGAAGCTGGCGATGGGGCGGCGCCCGGGCGCCGACTCCAGCAGTTGGCGCACGCGCACCACCACGTCGGCGGGCGCGACCTCGGACTTGACCAGGTAGTCGGTGGCGCCCAGCCGGGCCGCCTGGTGCTTGTCCATGTGCTGGCTGAGGTTGGTGAAGAGCACGATCGGGGTGGTCAGGAAACGGCGATCGGCGCGCAGCGACTTGAGCACTTCCAGGCCGCTGAGGTCGGGCAGCATGACATCGAGCAGGATCAGTTGCGGCGGCCTTGCCCGGGCCGTCTGCAGCGCTTCGCGGCCGCTGGCGGCCTGGCTGACGACGTAGCCTTCGTGCTCGAGGCGGCGGGCGTAGGTGTCGCGGATGAGGTCTTCGTCCTCCACGATGAGGATGGGACGGGCGTCAGGCATGGACTTGGCCGGTTTCCGGGCGGAGCGGGGGGGTGTGGGCCGCCAGGTAGCGCGCGACCTCGGCGCGCAGCGCCATGGCGGCGCGGGAGGCGAGCGGCCCCTGGGGGACGCTCCAGCCGTCCACGCGCTCGACCGGCTGCACTTCGCGCGTGGTGGAGGTGATGAAGATCTCGTCGGCGGCGCGCAGGTCGGCTTCGCGCAGCACCGCCTCCGCGATCGCCAGGCCGTGGCGGGGGGCGGCTTCGAGCAGCACCTTGCGGCTGACCCCGGGCAGGGCGCCGGAGTCGAGCGGCGGGGTGAACAGGCGGCCGGCGCGGGCGACGAAGACATTGGCGGAGGTGCATTCGGCGACTTCGCCGCGCTCATTCAGCAGCAGGACGTCGTCGAAGCCGGCGGCATTGGCTGCCTCGACCAGCACCAGGTTGTGCGACCAAGTGAGGGTCTTGGTCCGCACCAGCGGCGCCTGGGCGTGGCGGCCGTGGGGCTGCAGGCGGAGGGCGGCGCGGGGGCGCCAGGCGCGCAGCGGCAAGGTCACCAGCAGGAGGTCGGTGGGGCGCGAGCCGGCGCCGCCGGCGGGCGGCGCCAGCAGACCGCCGTGGTTGCGGATGAGGTAGATGCGGGCGACGGCTTCGGGCGCGGCGTTGGCGGCCACCAGCTCGGCGAGGCCGCGCTCGGCTTGCTCGCGCAGGCCGACGGTGTCCACGTGCAGTTGGGCGGCGTCGGCAGCCAGCCGGGCCCAATGATCCTCCCAGGCGAAGGGAACGCCCTGGTAGATGCGCAGGGTGCTGAACAGGCCCCAGCCGGTGAGCAGGCCGGCCTGCCAGGGCGACAGGCGCAGGCCAGCGCCGGCCACCCGCTCCCCGTTATGCCAAACCCATGGATGAATGCCTGCCACGCGTTTTGCCCCAACCGCAGGCGCGCCGCCCGCGGAACCACCACTCTTAGGGTAGCGCCAACTCGTCTTCGCGCAAAAACTCGCGCAGGACGGGATCGCCGGAGGCGTCCATCTCGGCGACGGTGCCGAAGAAGCGCACGCCGCCCTCGTGCAGGAGCACCAGGCGGTCGGCGAGCTTGCGCGCCAGATGAGTGTCGTGCGTCACCACCAGGCTGGTGAGCTTGACCTGCTGCTTGACGCGGGCGATGAGGGCGGCGATGGACTGCGCCATGATGGGGTCCACCATGGTGGTGGGCTCGTCGTAGAGGATGGCCTTGGGTTTGGCCGCCAGGGCGCGGGCGATCGCGACCGCGCGCTTGGTGCCGGTGGAGAGGCTGGCGGGAAAGAGATCGCGCTCGCCGCGCAGCTCGAGCAGGTCGAGCAGGCCGTCCACCACGGTGTCCACCTCGGGTTCGCTCAATTGGGCGCGCTCGCGCAGCGGAAAGGCGACGTTTTCGGCGACGGTGAGCGAATCGAAGAGCGCGCCCGACTGGAAGACGAGGGTGATCTTCTTGTGCATCTCGGTGAGCTGGGCCTCGCTCATTTCGGTGACGTCGTCGCCATCGGCGAAGATGCGGCCGCGGTCGGGGCTGAGGAATCCCATGATGAGCTTGAGCGTCACCGACTTGCCCACGCCGCTGCGGCCCAGCAGGCAGACGGTTTCGCCCTGGCGCACGTCGAAGCTGACGTCGCGCAGCACCACGTTGGCGCCAAACCACTTGTAAACGTGGGAGAACTCGAAGAAGGACATGGGGTGGGCTCAGGAGGGCCAAGGGCCGGCGAACGCGGCGCGAATGCGGCCGGCCTCGGCGGCGGCATCGTCCAGGCCGAGCAGCCGGATGGAGCTGTGCTCGAGCAAGCGACGCGGATAAGCGGGCGGCGGGGGCGAGGCGGCGGCAAAGACGGCGGCATCGAGAAACCCGAGCCTGGCGCGGACGCGTTCCACGGTGAAGCACAGCTCCTTGACGGCGGCTTCGCAATCCTCGGGGAGCGGCAGCGCCTGGATGACGTGGCGGGCGCCCCCGGGCGTATAGGCGAAATCGAAGCGGAAGGAATCGGGTTCGCCCAGCCACTCGCCGGGGCGGACGTTGCGCTCGAGCCGCGCCCAGACGCGCTCTTCGGTGAAGACGCGCTGCAGATGCTGGAGGATGCGGCGGCGCGCGCCGGCCTCCAGCGGGCGTTCGAGCGCCGGGGGCGGGGCGGCGTAGGCCTGGAAGAGGCGATCGAGCTCGGCCGCGGGATCGGCGGTGAGCACGGCGCTCGGCGCGGTGAACTGCAGGCTGTGGCTGAAGCTCTCCTGCGCGAGCTGCAGCAGATAGGCGCGGGAGCTCCAGGGCGGCGCGGCGGTGTGCAGGCGCGCGGCCAAGTCGGCCTCGAGGCCGGCGAGGTCGCCGGCGTCGAAGAGAGGCGAAAGCTGGCGGGCGCGGCGCAGATCGGCATTGATGCGCACGCCGGTGAAGCCGCCGGCATCGGCGGCGAACAGGGCGACGCCGATGTTGACGTGCTCGTTGCGGACGGGATCGGGAGCCACCCGGATGAGCACGTATTCGCAGGGCTGCAGCGGCGTTGCCGGCATGGTCATCCCCGGGCCGCCCCGACGGCGCGATCGTGCCAGTTTTCGAACGGCGCGCGGGGCGAGCTCTTCACAGCCCATAGTAACTCGCGCACGCGGGCGCGGCGGCGCACCAGCGCATCCAGCAAGCCCTGGAGATCGTCCCAGTCGCCGTACCACTCCGGCGGCACCTCCTCACCCGCGGCAAAGATGGCGGCGGGATCGAGGGCTTCCAGGCGGCCCAGCCAGGGCTCGAACGAGGCCCAATCGGTCACGCCGGCGTAGACCAGGTTGCGGCAGTAGACGCCGCGCAGCGGGCTGTCGGGAAACTCCCAGCGCTCGGCGTTGAAGCAGAACCCCTGGTCCACCATATAGACGCGCAGGCGCTGGCGCGGCGCCGGGCGGCAGTAGATCACCTGGCGGCCGTTGCAGTTGCAGGTCCATTTGTCGAAGACCAGCATGCCGGCAAAGTCGGCGAGGTTGGCGACCAGCTCGAGGCCGGGCTCGGGCAGGTAGTCATAGATGGGCGCATGCGGGTCGGCGGGCAGGCGGGAGGCGAACTGCAGGCCGGCGGCGCAGGCGAGGGTGCGGCCGCCGCAGCGCAGCACCAGGCCGGGGGAGCGCTGGATGAGCGCGGCGGGCGCGTCCAGAATCGCCGCCGGCGGCACCGGCAGGCCGAGCGCGCGCGCCAGGCGGGCGGCGATCCACTCGTTGGCGAGGATGCGGCGGCCCTGGGGATTGTTGACGAACTTGACGACGTAGTAATGCCCGTCATCGGCGCGCAGCAGGTGGGATTGCGCGCCGCCGCGCATGGGTCGCACGTGTTCGACGGCTTGGATCGGCATCGCAGGCGGGCGCAGGACCGGGCTGGTCCGAACGCCACGATTATGGCAGCCTGAAGGCATGGCACCCGAACGGGTGGGAGTGGTGGTGTTCGATCTGGACGGCGTGCTGGTGGACGTGCGCGCCTCGTTCCGGGTGGCGATCGCGGGCACGCTGGCCGCCTTGGGCGGGGGGGCGGCGGAGGAGCGCGAGATCGAGGCACTGAAGCACGCCGGCGGCTACAACAACGACTGGGACCTGACGCGGGAGCTGCTGCGCCGGCGCGGCGTGGAGGTGGAACGCGAGCGCGTGGTGGAGGTGTTCACCGATCTGTACCGCGGCGGCAAGGGCGGCGGCCCGGGGCTGATCGAGCAGGAGCGGTGGCTGCTGCCGGCGGGGCTGCTGGCGGGGCTGGCGCGGCGCTACGCGCTGGCGTTATTCACCGGGCGGCCGCGGCAGGATGCCGAGTTCACGCTGCGGCGGTTCGGGGCGCGGCAGGCGTTCGCGACGCTGGTGGCGCTGGAGGACGTGGCGGAGCAGAAGCCGTCGCCGGAGGGGCTGGAGCGCATCCGCGCCCGGCACGCGCCGCTGGCGCTCACCGCCTACGTGGGCGACACGATTGACGACGCGCACGCCGCGGCGGCGGGAGGGGTGGCGTTTTACGCAGTGTGCGCGCCGGAGCGGGCGGCGGCGTTCCGCGCCGCCGGCAGTCAGTGGACCGGGCCGAACGCGGCGGCGGCGGCGGGCGCGCTGCTGGCGGGGGCGGGGCTGCGGGCGGATTGAAGGTGTTGGGCGCCGCTCCAGATATCGGGCAGCAGTTGGCGGCTGGAGGTGCAACCGCCGAGGCGGGTCAGGCAGCGCAGGTTGAAGTCGCGCGCCTGGCGGCGCTGGAGCGCGGTGGCGCCGTCGGCGAGGCGCACGATGGTGCGGCCGGGGACGCCGCGGGCGTTGATCAGCACGCTGGCCTGGTAGGGCCCGCCGGGCTGGCGGCCGGCACGCTCGAACACCAGCGCGCTGGCGATGGGGGTGCCCGCGCCGGGCGCGCGCACGACCAACATCGCCATGTCGAGCGAGCCCACCGTGCCGCCGCCGGGGTCGCCGGGACTGCCGCTGCGGCGGAGCATGACGTTGAATTCGGTCACCGGGGCGAGATGGAGGCGGTGCAGCCAGGTGTTCTGGAACTGAAACAGACAGTTGTCGCCCAGGCAGGCGCCGGCGGAGCCGAACTGGGCCGCCAACTTCTCAACCCGGCGGAAGGGGGTGTGCGCCACGCTCACCTGGTTCAGGCTGCGCAGCAGGCGGCCGGCGTCGTTGCGCGGCGCGAAGATCAACACCAGCAGCACCAGCGGCGCGCCCAGAATGGCGATGTAGGCGAGCTCGCGCAAGAGGCGGCGGCGCAGGCGGGGAAGGTCCATGGCCAACCGCCCTAACCGGCGGGCGCGAGCAAGCGCTTGACGCTCTCGCTGACCTGCTTGCCGTCCACGCGCTGCTGATTGGCCTGAAAGCGCGCCATGGCGGCTTTCATCGCCTTGCCCATGTCGCGCGCCGAGCTGGCGCCGGTCTCGGCGATGGCTTCGCGCACCACGGCTTCGATTTCCGCCACCGAGAGAGCGCGCGGCAGGTAGCTCTCGAGGATCGCAATCTCCTCGCGCTCCTTGGCCGCCAACTCCGGCCGGCCGCCGGCGGCAAACTGGAGGGCGGCCTCGTCGCGCTGCTTGAGGAGCGAGGCGAAGACCTGCTGCGCTTCGGCGTCGTCGAGCGGATGGCGGAGCTCGATCTCGCGGTTCTTGAGCGCCGCCTTGGCCATGCGCAAGGTGGAGAGGCGCAGCTCGGAGCGCGCCTTCATCGCCGCCACCATGTCCTGCTGAACTTGTTCGGTCAAGCCCATGGAAACAGTTTACGCGTGTTGGGCACGCGCTTCGCCGGCACCGCCGCCTACGCCCCGCACTTT
>DAIDIF010000206.1 GCA_027451805.1 Acidobacteriota bacterium | reverse complement strand
CCCACGATCGCCCCGCCGAAGATGGTCAGCTCGCCCACCTGCGGCATGTGCTCGATCTCCAGATACGCGGCGAAGACCGCGTGCCCGGAAATATAGGTCAACACCGTGAGCGCGCCCGCCGCGATAATCGTGCAGCCGATCGCCAGTCCGTCCAGCCCGTCGGTCAGGTTCACCGCGTTGCTCGAGCCCACGATCACCAGGATCACGAAGGCGATGAAGGGCAAGAAGGCGATCAGGTAGAGGCCGTGGTGTGGAATCAGCGAATTGAACGCCAGGTTGGGCTGGAACTGCTTGAAGAATGGCACCACCAGCCGCGTGGAGTACCGCCCGCGGTAGTTCAGCCCGACCAGGATGAGCGCGATGATGCCCGCGGCCAGCGACTGCGCCACCAGCTTCTGCCGCGAGGTCAGCCCCAGGTTGCGCTGCTTGCGCAGCTTGGCGAAGTCGTCCACGAACCCGATCGCTCCGAACGTCACCAGGCTCAGAATCGCGATCCAGATGAACGGGTTGGTCAAGTCGGCCCAGAGCAGGGTGGGCACGATGATGGCGATGTTGATCAGCAGCCCGCCCATGGTGGGCGTCCCCGCCTTGGACTGATGGCTGCGCGGCCCGTCCTCGCGGATGTACTGCCCCACCTCGAACGCCTTCAGCCGCCGGATCAGCCACGGCCCCAGCGCCAGCGCGATCGCCAGCGCGGTGAGCCCGGCGAAGGCGGTGCGGAAGGTGAGGAAGCGGAACAGCCGCAGCGGCGTGTAGTAGCGGTACAGCTTCTCGTAGAGCAGCCAGTAGAGCATCAGGGTGCCTGCATGGAGGAAAATTGCGGGCGCAAGCGCTCGAGAGCGGCCTCGAGGTGCACGCCGCGCGAAGCCTTGAAGAGCACCGCATCGCCCGGGCGCAGTTCCGCGGCCAACGCCTCGGCCGCGGCTCCTGGATCGGCGGCAAAGCGCGCCGGGCCCGCGAACCCCGCCGCCCGCGCGCCTTCGACAATATAGCGGGCATCGCCCGTCACCGCCCATAAGGCGTCCAGCCCCGAGCGGGCGGCAACCGCCCCCACCTCGCGGTGCAGCGCCTCCGCGCTCGCCCCCAGCTCGCGCATCTCGCCCAGCACCGCGATGCGCCGCCGCGCCGGCGCCGCCGCCAGCACCTCCAGCATGCGCGCCATCGCTTCCGGGTTGGCGTTATAGGTGTCGTCCAGCACGGCAATCCCGCCCCAATGCTGCCACTGCCCCCGCCCCGCCGCAGGCGCCAGCGCCGCCAGCGCCGCCAGCCCGGCCGCCAAGCTCACCCCGAATCGGGCACCGGTCGCCAGCGCCGCGGCCGCATTGGCGCGGTTGTGCGCGCCCGGGAATTGCAGCTCGCCCGGATAGCCCGCGCCCGTGTACCGGATCACCCGCCCGCCGAACCCCTCCCCAAACGCCGCCACCCGCCGGTCGTCGGCGTTGAGGATCAGCGTCCCGCCCGCCGCCACCCCGCGCGCCAGTTCGCGCTTGGCCTCGGCAATCGCTGCGATCGAGGCGAAGTTGCCCAGGTGCGCCGCGCCGACGTTGGTGAATACGCCGGCGTCGGGCGCGGCGATCTCCGCCAGTTGCGCGATCTCGCCGGCGTGATTCATCCCCATCTCCACCACCGCCAGGTCGTGCTCCGGCCCCAGGCGCAGCAGCGTCAGCGGCAGCCCGATGTGGTTGTTGAAGTTCCCCTCGGTCTTGAGCACGCGATAGCGCGCGCTCAGCACCGCCGCAATCATGTCCTTGGTCGTCGTCTTGCCCGCCGACCCGGTGACGGCGATCAGCGGCTTGTTCCACGCCCGCCGGTGCGCCCGCGCGCGCGCCTGCAGCGCCGCCAGCGGGTCGGCCACCGTTTCCAGCCGTTCCGCCATCGCCGCCGGATACCGCCCCGCTTCTGCCGCCGCGATCACCGCCCGGCTGGCCCCCGCCGCCAGCGCGGCCGCGACGAAGTCGTGCCCGTCCTGGCGCTCGCCGCGCAGCGCGTAAAACACGTCGCCCGGCGCGATCGTCCGGCTGTCGATGCTGGCGCCCGCCGCGCTCATGCCGCGAACCCCAGCGCCCGCAGTCCGGCCCGCGCCTCTTCGCTGTCGTCGAAGCGGATCCTCTCCTCGCCGATCATCTGGTAGGCCTCGTGCCCCTTGCCGGCGATCACCACCACGTCGCCCGGCCGCGCTTCCGCCAGCGCGGCGCGGATCGCCGTCCGCCGGTCCGGCTCGATGCAGCCGGTGAACCCTCTCACCCCGTGCACGATGTCGTGGATGATCGCCAGCGGGTCTTCCGAGCGCGGGTTGTCGCTGGTCACCATCACCCAGTCGGCGCCGGCCTGCGCCGCGCGTCCCATGAGCATGCGCTTGCCGCGGTCGCGGTCGCCGCCGCAGCCGAACACCGCCAGCACCCGGCCCGACGCCATCTCCCGCGCCAGCGCCAGCACGTTGGCCAGGGCGTCGGGCGTGTGCGCGTAATCCACCAGCACGGTGAACGGCTGCCCGGCGCTGACCGCCTCGAACCGGCCCCGCACCCGCGGCCAGTGGGCCGCTCCCGCCACCATGGCGCCCGGCTCCAACCCCAGCGCCCAGCCCGCGCCCAACGCCGCCAGCACGTTGAGCGCGTTCACGCGCCCCACCAGCGGGCAGCGCACTTCGGCCTCAAACCCGCCCGGCCCGTGCACATCAAACCGCAGCCCCGCCGGCTCGTTCACCAGGCTCGACCCGCGCACGTCGGCATCCGGCCCGAATCCGAAGCGGTAGACCCTGCCCCCGTAGCCGTGCAGCATCGCCGGCGTATGCTCGTCGTCCGCATTCACCACCGCCGTCTGCGGCGGCGGCGCGCCCCGCCCCTGGAACAGGCGCCGCTTGGCGGCGGCGTAGTTGTCCATGGTGCCGTGGAAGTCGAGGTGGTCCTGGGTCAGGTTGGTGAACACCGCGGCTTCAAACCGGCAGCCCCACACCCGCTCCAGCGCCAGCGCGTGCGACGACACCTCCATCGCCGCCGCCCGGCAGCCCGCTTCGACCATGCGCGCCAGCAGGTGTTGCAGGTCGTAGGACTCGGGCGTGGTGTGCGGCGCCGGCAGTACGGCCGCGCCGATGTGATATTCGATCGTGCCCAGCAGCCCGGTCCGCCAGCCCGCCTGCCGCAGCATCGTCTCGATCAGCCAGGTGGTCGTAGTCTTGCCGTTGGTCCCGGTCACGCCGATGAGCTTCAGCTTCTCCGCCGGTCGCCCGAACCAGTTGGCCGCGGCCTCCGCCAGCGCCTGGCGCGCGTTGGCAACGCGCATCCAAGGCAGGCCGGAAAGGGGTGGCCGCTCGGAAAAAATTACGCTGGCGCCGCGTTCCAGCGCCTGCGGGATGAACTGGTTGCCGTCGACGCGTTCGCCCGGAACGGCGACGAAGGCCCAGCCGGGCTCGATTTGACGGGAGTCGTAATGCAGTCCCGCCACCACCTCCGGCAGCGGAAGCCCGCGCTCGAGAATGCCCACGCCGCTCGCCAGATCCTCGAGCCGCATCATAGCGGGGGCCTGCGTTCGCGCCTAGGGGGCAAAGCGCACCACCACGGTGGCGCCGCGCCGCAGGCGTGTGCCCGCCGCCGGCGATTGTGCCTGGGCCACGCCACTGCCCTGCAACGCGAGGGCCAATCCCAGCCGCTGGCAGAGCGCCGTCACCGCGCGCACCGACTGCCCCTGGAAATTCGGCAGCGCGATTCCGGCCGGCGCGCCGGTGCTCACCACTACCTCCGCGCCCGCCGGTTGCGGCGCCAGCGCCAGCGGGGGCGCCGGCGCCGGTGGCGGGCCGAGCGGCTGCGATTCCTCCACCGCGTCGGCGGCGGCGATGCGGATTGGGGCGGGCTGCACTTGCAGCGGGACGTCGTGGGGCACGCCCAGGTACGGTAGCACCCGCTCGGCGATGGCCTTGAAGACCGGGCCCGCGACTTGGCCGCCTTCATGCCCGCCCCGCGGCGAGTCGATCACCACCAGGCAGACGATGGCCGGATCGTTGATCGGCGCGAAACCGACAAAGGAGGCAACGTAGTTCCGCTTGGAGTAGGCGTGCTTGCCCGGGTCCACCTTTTGCGCCGTCCCGGTCTTACCGCCCGCGGTATAGCCGTCAAGCTGCGCCCAGCGTCCGGTGCCGCCCAGCACCACCTGGGCCATCATCTGCTTCATTTCGTTGGCCACCATCGGGCTGACGATGCGGCGCCCCGGCGCCGGGACAAACACCGGCGGTTGCGCCGGGCGCGGGCCGCGAAACCGGCTCAACAGGATGCGGGGGGCATGGTAGACGCCCCCGTTCGCCAAGCTGGACGCCATGGCGACGACCTGGATCGGCGTCACCGCCACCTCCTGGCCCATGCTCACCGCGCCGATGGACATGGGCAGCCAGTCGCGCAGCGGCCACACGATCCCCGCCGACTCACCCGGCAAGCCAATGCCGGTGCGCTCGCCGAAGCCGTACGCCCGGATGTAGTGGTAAAACTCCTGATCGCCTAGCTTGAGACCGATCTTGATCGCGCCCACGTCGCTGGAGTGCTTCAGGATGTCGGTGACGCTGATGATGCCGAATTGCGCGTGGTCGTGGATGAGGCGGCCACCGACCACGATCGAGCCCATTTGGCAGTTGATCATCTCGTCGGGCGTGATCAGGCCGCGCTGCAGCGCCGCCGAGAGCGTGACCAGCTTGAACACCGACCCGGGTTCGTAGGGCGAGGAGACCGCCGGATCGCCCAGCCGCGCCGGCGGGGTATGGGCAAAATCGTCGGGGTTGAAGCTGGGCGAGTCGGCCAGCGCCAGGATGGCCCCGGTGCGGGGGTTCTCCACGATCGCCACGCCGTCGCGGGCGTGCGTCTTCCGCACCGTGCGGTCGAGTTCCTGTTGCGCGATGTACTGGATGTTCTGGTCCAGGGTAAGGACCAGGTTTTCGCCTTCCACCGGCGGGCGCTCGATCTGGCTATAGGCGTGGCCGCGCGCGTCCACTTCAATCACCGCCCGGCCGCTGCGGCCGCTGAGCTGGGCGTCGAATTGGCGCTCGAGGCCGCCCAGGCCGTGGCCATCCAGGCCGACGTAGCCGAGCACGCTCGCCGCCAACTCGCCCTTGGGATAGAACCGCCGCGTCGCCGGCTGGGAGAAGATGCCGGGCAAGTGCAGCGCCGCGGCGGCGCGCGCCTGGTTGGCGGGAATTTGGCGCGCCACCCAGACGAAGCCGCGATCCGAGGCCAGGCTGCGCGTCAGGTCGGCGCGGTCGAGGCCGAGAATGGGGGCCAACTGGGCGGCTTCGCTCGCCGGGTGCGCCACCTGGTGGGGGTTGGCGTAGAGCGAGACCACCGGCAGGCTCATCGCCAGCGGCGTCAGATTGCGGTCGAAAATCGTGCCGCGGCGCGAGGCCACGGCGACGGTGTGCTGCTGCTGCAGCCGGGCGCGGCGCGCCAACCAGCCGTGGTCAACGACCTGCAGCCAGAAAAGCCGCGCCAGCACCGCCAGCGCCCACACCAGCAGGGCGGCCTGCAACGTCAGCAGGCGATAGCGGGGTGGTGGGCTCGCAGCCTTCTTCATGTGGCATAACGCTGCAGCGGACGCGAACCGGGCTTAGCGATTGGGGGCGCTGCTGCCCGCGCGCAACTCGGCCGCCATCACCGGCGGCGCCGCCGCCGCCGGCGCCGGCGCCGCCAAGGCCAGAATCTGGCCGGGAGCGGCGCTGTGCATCCCCAGCCGCGTTTGGGCTACCGCGTAGATTCGGCCCGGACTGCGCAACGCCGCCTGCTGCAGTTCCAAGCCCTGGTTCCAGCGCTGCAACTGCGCCGCCTGCTGGCGCGCCGCCTCCAGCGCATAGCCGGTGCGCACGGTTTCGAAGCGCAGCCAGGCGTAGCCGAAGCTGACCACGAACAGCACCGCCATCGCCGCCAGCCCCGCCCGCTGCTCGCGCCGCCGGCGCGGGTCGGCGACCCGCACCACGCGGGAATTGTCAATTTGTTGCCGGAAGTAAAACTCCATGCCCCCCCTCCGCCATGCGTTCCACCGCCCGCAGCCGCGCACTGCGCGAACGCGGGTTGCGCGCCATCTCGGCCTCCGCGGGACGCACCGCCCGCGGCGTCAGCAGCCGGTAGACTCCGGCTTGCGCGCCCGACCGGAAGGTGTGCTTCACCGGCCGGTCCTCCAGCGAATGAAAACTCAGAATCACCGCCCGCCCCTTGGGCCGCAGCCAGCCCGGCAGGGCTGCCAGCAATCCGGCGAGAGACTGCAGTTCGGAGTTCACGTAGATGCGCAGCGCCTGAAACGTCCGCGTCGCGGGATGCAGGCCGCGGCGGCGATTCATTGGCCGGTTCACGGCTGCCACCAGCGCCGCCAATTCGGCGGTGCCGTGCAGCGGCCGTGACCGGACAATGGCTCTGGCGATTCTCCGTGACCTCCTCTCTTCTCCGAATTGGAAAATCAGATCGGCCAGCTCGCGCTCGTCGAAATGATTGACCACCTGTTCCGCCGTCAGCGGCTGGCGAGGATCCATCCTCATGTCCAGCGGCCCGGCGGTAAAACTGAACCCGCGTTCGGGGCGGCCCAACTGCATCGAGCTCACCCCCAAATCCGCCACCACGCCGTCCACCTGCTCCACGCCGCGTTCGCGCAGCCGCTCGGGCGCCTCGGCGAAGTCGGCTGCCACCGCTTCAAACGCCACCGCCGCCGGCGCCTGGACGGCTTCGGCCGCGTGCGCCAGCGTCTCGGGGTCCTTGTCGAAGGCGATCAGCCGACCGCGGCCCATCGCCTCCGCGATCCGCCGGCTGTGTCCTCCGCCTCCGAACGTGCAATCCACGTAAACTCCTCCTGGCTGCGGCGCCAAGTACTCGATCACCTCATCCGCCATGACCGGAACGTGTTCCGTTGCAGCCACGGCGCTTCAAATCCCCACATCGGCCAGCGTCTGCTTGTCCTCGTCGGTGAAAGCCTTCGCCTTCATCTCGTTCAGCAGCCGTTCTTCGTTCCAGACTTCCAGGTGTTGCAGGTATCCCAAAACCGCGACATCGCCTTTCATCTGCGCCGACTCGCGCAGCACCGCCGGCATCAGCACCCGCCCCTGCGCGTCCATGTCCACCACTTGGCCGTAGTAGTTCGTCCGGCTCAGCAGCTTCTGCTTGGTGGGGTGCATCGAAGGCAGCGCCGCCAGCCGCTCTTCGATGCGCTCCCATTCGCGCATCGGGTAAATGCGCGCATTCACGCCGTCGAAGCTGGTGATGTAGAACTTCTGGCTGGGATTGACCTGATCCAAATGGGCGCGAAACTCGGTCGGCAGCTTGAGCCGCCCCTTTTCGTCCACCCGCGCTGGATAGTTGCCCCGCAACATGACTTAGCCACCACAATTTACCACTTCTCACCACTTCCACCCACATTTTTTGCGTGGGGGCGGCCAAAGTCAATGCGGAAGCCAAGCGAAATCCCGAGTATCGCTTTCGTTAACACGAAGAAAGAGCGAAGACAGGCGCTCCTAAGCGGGGCCGAGCACCTTGCTCGCCCCAACCCAGGCGAGGCGAGGCCGCACGCCAGCGCCCGTCAAAAGTCCGCCGTCGGTGCGACCAGGGGGAGCGATCTCAGCAAATCGCGGCGCGTCGCCTCACCCAAAGCAGCCGGGCGGCATCGCAGCAAACATGCGTGCGTCCGAGCGGCCCCTGCGGGTATTGGTCCTGGGCGGTACGGGCTGCGTGGGCGAAGCGCTGGTGCGCCGGCTGGGCGCGCGTGGGCACCACGTGGCCGTGTTTCATCGCGGCGGCGGTGCCGCTTGCGCCGGTCATGGCGCGCTGCATCTGCACGGTAACCGGCTGCAGTTGGAGCATTATGCCAGCGAGTTTGCGGCGTTCGCGCCGCAGGTGGTCGTGGACCTGATCGCCGGCTCGGCCCCAGCGGCGCGGCGAACGCTGAGGACGTTGGCGGTGCCCGGCCGGCGGCTGATCTTTGCCGGCAGCCAGGAGGTCTACCGCGCCTGGAGCGTATTCGAGGGAGCCGAGCGGGTAGGTTTGGAACCGGAGCCGGTCTCCGAGGAGTCGCGGTTGCGCTGCCGGCCACCGGCGCTTCCCGCCGTATCGGCGGACGATGATCACTCCCGCGGCTGGATGGGGGAAGGGTACGACAAGCTCGGCATGGAGCGGGCGGTGCGGGCGTGGCCCGGCGCCACCGCCACGGTGCTGCGGTTGGCGCCCGTCTACGGTCCGGGCGACCGCCAACACCGCCTCTATCCGCTCTTCCGCCGGATGCAGGATGGGCGCGGGGTCATTCTCCTGCCCCGCGGTTGGGCCGCCTGGAGAAGTGCACGCGGCTATGTCGAGAACATGGCGGCCGGGTTCGTGCTGGCGGTGGAACAGCCCCGGGCAGCCGGTCGTGTTTACAACTTGGCCGATGGCATCAGTTATTCCGGATTGGAATGGGTGCTGGCGGTGGGCCGGGCCTTTGGCTGGCGGGGGCAGGTGATGGTGGCTCCGCCGCGCTTTACGCCGCCGCATCTGCGCGTGCAGGCCAACACCGCCCAGCACTGCCATGCCGATACGCGGCGCATTCGCGTGGAACTCGGTTACCGCGAGCCGGTCGGGCTGGGCGAGGCGCTGGCGGCGACGCTGGCGTGGGAGCGGCGCTGGAGCCCCGCGGAGCCGGGGGAGCGGGAGCGCACGCAGCGCGATTATGCGTCCGAGGATGCGGCGTTGCTGGCGTTGGGTGTGGCCGCAGGGGCGGCGGCGGGCGGGTATAGGACGGCGAAGGCGGCAAACAGCAGCGCGATCACGACGAACACCCAGACGCTGCCTTCGGGGCCGACCGCGCCGCCGGTGATCCAGTGCGAGCCGTGAGCGGATGAGCCGAGCAGGCGGCCGGCGCTCACCGTGCCGCTGTCCGGAACGCCATAGACGAAACTCTCGCAATAATCCCAGGCCGCGTGCAGGCCGACGGCGAACCACAAGCTGCCGGTGCGCCGCCAGGTGAAGCAGAAGAACAGGCCGATCAAGCCGGCGGAAAGCGCGCCCATCAGGTCCTCGCCGCTATTGCCGAGATGGACGGAGCCGAAGGCCGCGGAAAGCACGATCGCCGCCGGCCAGAATCCAATCCCGCCCGTGAGCGTGGTCAGCGTGTAGCCGCGGAAGAAGAACTCCTCAAAAAACCCGACCAGCAGAAAGGCGCCCGCCCAGGCGAGAGCGTAGCGCGGCAGTTGCGCCCCATGCAGCAGCACCTGGCCAAAGGAGAAGTCGCCGCTGGCAAAGATCAGCAGCAGCAGCAGCGTCAACGACGCCACGCCCCAGACCGCCCCCTGCCAGAACCCTTTGCCGAACGCCTCCCGACCGGGCAGCCCATAGGCGCCGAACGGGCGGCGCTCGAGCCGCGACATCACCCAGGTGGCCAGCAGCAGAAAGGCCAGCGGCAGCGCTTCGCTTGCGCTCACGGCCGCGGGCGTGAAGATCGCCGTGCGCGGGCCGACGTGGCGCATCACCCAGAGCAGCGTCAGTTGCAGGGCGGGGAAGAGGAAGATCAGCAGCAGCACGAAGACCAGCAGCCGCCAGCCCGCGCGTAGGCCGGCAAAGCTGCGGTTCCCCTTGTTGCTGAACCAAACGTCCATAGCCGCCATGCTAACAGAGCGCTGCGGGCACGGCAGGATTCGAACCTGCGACCGTCGGCTTAGAAGGCCGATGCTCTAGTCCAGCTGAGCTACGCGCCCCGCCCTCATTATAGGTTCCCCGCTGCGTCAACCCGCACGCGCCCAGAGCACCAGCGCCGGAGAGGCCCCGCGCGCCGTGATCGGCCACCGCGCTGGAGCCTTCCGGGCCCGACGCCCCTCCCCCCGATCGGTCAACTCGACGCGCGCAACTCAGGAGGAGCGCACAGGGATGTACCTGACCACGGCCGGCCGACCGAGCCCGCCCTGGCGCAGTCACAGCCCGGGCGGGACGACGACGCAGCGCGCCGCGCATCGCCCCGCCCGCCTCGTAAATGCGGCGTTTGCGCCAGGCGACGCTTTCGCGCTCCGGTCAGCCCAGCGGGAACACGACCCTCAACCCCGGGACGGGCGTGAATGCGCGATCGTTCGTCCACAACTCGCGCGCGCCATGGTCCATTGCCGCCAGGGCAATGGGCAGATCATAGACGGCCCGCCCGCGAACTCCTGCCTCGCGTGCGGCGGTGAACAACCGCGCAGGCATGTGTGCGCCACCCTGCCAGATCTCGGCGCCGGCATCCACCAGCGCGCGAATGAATCCCAACGCTTCGTCCGGCGAAGCCAGAGCCTTTCCATCAACGACGCGGGTTCCCACGCTCCAAAACTCCAACAGGTTGGCGAACGCAACGCCCCAGCCATCGCCCGCCCGCTGCGCTTGTTCAATTGCGCCCCGCGCCCGGGCGTGCAGCGGCGCTCCCGCATCAAAGGCGTAAAGCAGCAGGTTGGTGTCAATGGCGACCATGGGCCCTTGGCGCTCGCGGATGCGCCGCCTCATCCGTCTCGCCCTCGATCCACTTCCACATTTCGTCGCGACTGCTTACATCGAGCCCCGCTGGCAAATGGCCGCTGGCGGTCACCCAGGCGATGCCCGGCGCCGCACCGCCTCCGGCGGATAGCTCGCGGCGCAGTCCGCGCTCGACCAGCTCCCGCAGCGTGCAACGGCGGTCAATCGCCGCCCGTTTTGCACTGCGCCAGAGCAGCTCGTCAATTTCCAGTGTCGTCATCATATGGCCATATTGCCACAAATGTTGGGCAGAGTTCTGGTCGCGGCAGCCTGGAGACGCCCTGAGGGCTGGCGGGCATCTGTTGCCGGCGAGCGAGGCTCGGCCACAGCCCGAACAACGGGAGGGCGCCGAAAATCGGAGGTGGCCGTGCCACTTCCGGCAAAGCGCAGTATATTGAACCTTCCGTACCGGAGGCTCGTCCGATGTCCTGCCAAAAAGCGGCAATTCGCCTGTCCCGCTTAATCGCCATTGTGGCCCTGGCCGCGGCCCTGCCTGGGCCTGCCGCCGCTCAGGCCGGCCCCGCTCCCGCCGCCGCGCTGATGGGCAAGCTGCACTGGCGCAGCATCGGGCCCTGGGTCGGCGGCCGCGTCGTCGCCATCACCGGCGTGCCTCAGGATCCGAATTTGTTCTACATGGGCGCGGTCGGTGGCGGCATCTGGAAGAGCAACGATTACGGCCTGCGCTGGACCAACCTCTCCGACGGCAAGCTGCCCGGCAATAGCGCCAGCATCGGCGCCATCGCGGTTGCGCCCTCCAACCCCAAAGTCATCTACGCCGGCACCGGCGAGTGCGACATCCGCAACGACGTGATCCCCGGCGATGGTATCTACAAATCCACCGACGGCGGCAAGACCTGGAAGTACGCCGGCCTGCGCGCCGCCCGCACCACCTGCGCGCTCATCGTGGATCCTCACGACCCCAACACCGTCTATGCCGCCTCCATGGGCCAGGTCTTCGTGCCCAACGCCGAGGGCGGCGTCTACAAGACCACCGATGGCGGCCAAACCTGGAACAAGATTCTCACCGTCAACGACCGGACCGGCGTCATCAATCTCGTCGCGCAGGCGGATAACCCCAGCGTGCTGTTTGCCGCCACCTGGCAGGCGCAGCGCATGCCCTGGGGCCTGACCGACGGCGGTCCCGGCAGCGGGCTGTACAAGAGCACCGATGGCGGCGCGCACTGGACCAATCTCATCCGCAATCCCGGCATGCCCCCCGGCATCATCGGTCGCGTCGGCGTCAGCCTGACCGCCGCCGATCCGCAGCGCGTCTACGCCATCGTTGAAAATAAGCAGGACGGCGGCGTGTTCCGCTCCAACGACGGCGGCCAGACCTGGGCGCGGGTCAACCACGAATGGGAGCTGCGCCAGCGCGCCTTCTACTACACCGCGATTTACGCCGACCCCAAGAACCCCGATTTGGTCTACGCACCCGAAGTCGCCGCCCTCTGGGTCTCGCATGACGGCGGAAAGACCTTCACCCGCCTGCATCCGCCGCATGGCGACAACCATATCGTCTGGATCAACCCCGATCATCCCAACATCCTGCTTGAAGGCAACGACGGCGGCGCCACCGTCTCCACCGACGCCGGCAAGACTTGGAGCGACGAGCACAACCAGCCCACCGGCGAGATGTACCACGTCAACATTGACGACGAGTTCCCGTTCCACATCTACGGCGCGCAGCAGGATGAGGGCTCGAGCGAGGCCCCCAGCTCCGGCCGCGGCGGCATTCCCGCGTCTGCCTGGAAGCAAGTCTCCGGCGGCGAGAGCACCCGCGTCGTGCCCGAGCCCTTGCGCCCCTGGATCAACTTCGGCAGCGGCTACTACGAACTGTTCACCAGCACCAACCGCCGTACCGGCGAGACCTGGGATGTCAGCCCCGATCCCGACATGCACGACGGGGAGGCCGCCAGCGCCATGAAGGATCGCTTCGGCTGGACCCACGCCATCACCTTCTCGCCCGTCAATCCCAAAGAACTCCTGGTCGGCGCCCAGTACGTGCTCGAAAGTCTCGATTACGGCCGCACCTGGAAGCGCATCAGCCCTGATCTCACCCGCAACGATCCGGCTACCGAGGTGGCCAGCGGCGGCCCGGTGACGCTCGATCAAACCGGCGCGGAGACCTATCCCGGCCTGCAGACCATCTCGGTATCACCCCTGAACGGCAACGTGATCTGGGCGGGTTCCGACGACGGCCTGGCGCACGTCACCCGCAACGGCGGCAAGAGCTGGCAGGCGGTCACCCCGCCGCAGTTGCCGTCCCGCTCCTGGATCAGCTGCATCCAGCCCTCCTACGTCAATCCCGGCGAGGCGTTCCTGACCGCGCGCCGCTACATGTGGAATGACGACCGGCCTTACGTTTACAAGACCACCGACTACGGCCAGACCTGGACACCGCTCGTCAACGGCATTCCTGACGACACCTACGTGTTTGACCTGCGCCAGGACCCCAACGCGCCCAATTTGCTCTTCCTCGCCGCCAGCAATACCGTCGAAGTCAGCTTGAACGGCGGCCAACTCTGGCAGCCGCTGCGCCTCAACCTGCCCACCGTCCAGGTGCGCGACGTCCGCATCGATACGCGACAGGGTGAAGTGGCGATTGCCACTCACGGCCGCGCCTTCTGGGTGCTCGACGACCTCTCGCTGCTTGAGCAGCTCAGCCGCGCCGGCTCGGCCGGCCCCGCTGGTCCCGAGCTCTTCACCCCGCAGCCGGTCTGGTTGAGCCCGGCCTATGGCGGCGGCCGCGGTGCGCGGCCCGGGTTCGGCGAAAACCCTCCCTTCGGCGCCACCGTGTTCTTCAACATCCCGTCCAGCTACGACGGCGCGACGCCGGCCACGCTGACCTTCTCCGGCGCCAACGGGCAGCCGATCCGTGCCTTCACCCTGCATCGGAAGAAACCGCAGCCCAAGAAGAAACCGGCGTCGGCCGCCAATCTCACGCCCGAGCAGCGCACCGCCCAGGCCGAGCGGCGCTTAACCGCGATCTCGCCGGGCATGAACCGTTTTCAATGGGATATGCGCTATCCCAGCGCCCCGGAAGTCGGCGGCGGGCGGATTCGCCCGCAAGGCGTCGGCGTGAGCTACAGCATGGCCGGTCCGGTGATTACGCCTGGCCAGTACACCGTCACGCTGAATTACGGCGGCCACAAGCTCCAACAATCCTTCACCGTCGCGCTCGACCCGCGCCTGCACGCCACCCAGGCCGATCTCGAGGCGCAGTTGGCGCTTCAGTTGCAAATTCACCGCACCCTCAGCCAGCTCGACGATCAGCTCAATCGCGCCCTCGCCCTGCGCGCCCGTCTGGAGCAGGACCCCAGCCCCGGCCAGCCTGCTGCCGTAGCCGCGCTGACCGATGCGATTAATAACTTGGCCGAAATGCGGCTGCGCGGCGACGAAACCGACGCCGTCTTCGGCACCAAGGACGATCTGCATCTCGCCTTCCTCGCCGGTGAAGTCGCCGAAGGCTATCGCCGGCCGACACCGGCCGAGTACGCGGCGTACAAATACCTTTCCGGCAAGGTCGCCGCCGGCGAACAGACGCTCGCCACCGCAACCGCCGCCGCCCATCGCCTGGTTGCCGCTTCTCCCGGAGCCGCACCGCGCCTTTGAAAACGTTGCGGGCCGTATGCCAAGCCGCGCGGCCCGCGGTCACCATTCCGCCATCGGACCGCCACCCTATCTCTGCAATCGCCGCCGCCCACCCGGCATCCTAGGAACCAAAGTGCCGGCGGGAGTGCGCCGGTGCTCTCGGTGACTGGAGTGCAACCTTGCCCCGAACTCGCCGCCATAGCGCCGCGCGGCGCCAGTGCGTTGTGGCAAGCCGAAATCGCCGTTTACGAACGCGACCTCAACAGAATCATTCGCTTGCAGCCGATTTACGCAAAAACACCCCCCCCCTGGCTCCACGGCAGTACGCCCGCGCCGCACCGCCAGCGGAGGTGCCCCCTCCCCCCATCGGGGGGGGGCCAAGCCAAGCCGCTGCAATGCACCTCCGCGCCCGGCAACACGCCGCGGTTGCCAAGCCCGGCTGAACGGAATCAGCAGCTTGCAGGCGCTTCCGACTGTGCAACGCCCGAAGATTTGGATCTGCTCTACTGCGCCGCCCTCATCCAGACGTCGTCTTGCACGATCACCGAGGTGGTCTGGGTCTGGCCGCCGACGTTCAGGCGCACGGTGTAAATGCCGGGCGCGAGCAGCGGCCCCAGCGGCGCGCCGCGGCCGAAGAAGCCGCCGAAGCCGCCGCGGCTGTTGGCGACGAACGGCACTCGCGCCGGCCCGGCGGGACCGCGCCCGCCGCGCCCGCGTCCGCCGACGGCGTTGCCGCGACCGCGCGGCGCCGGCGGCGGGATCCCGCGCATGTTCCATTGGAAGCGGTTCATGCCCGCCTTCACGTTCACCTTCATCGTGCTGACAACCTTGTTGTTCGAGAGGAACTCCACCGTGCCCGCGCCCATCGCGGAACGCGCCCAGACGCTGATGGCGGTCCCGCCCTGCGGGTTTTCGCCCCGGAAGGCGTTTTGGAACACTGGGTTCATCTGCTGAATATCGGCTTTCCATTCCACCGCCGGGCGCGGATGGAACAGGTGCAGGTCGTTGTCGCCGATCTGGCCCAGTTGCTCGAGCGGCGTGATGTCGTCGGCGATCCAGAGCGAGCGCCCATGCGTGGCCACGATCAAATCGCGGTCGCGGGGATGGATCAGGATGTCGTCCACCGGCACCTCGGGAAGATTGGTCATGAAGCGGTGCCAGCTGTGCGCGCCGTCGATCGAAACGAACAGCCCGAATTCCGTGCCCACGAACAGCAGTTTCGGGTTGCGGTCGTCCTCGCGCAGCGCGTTGATCTGCCCTACCGCGGGCAGGTTGGCGGTGACATCCGTCCACGTCTTGCCGTAGTCGGAGGTCTTGTAGAGATAGGGCCGCCAATCGTCGTTGCGATGATTGTCCAGCGCCACGTACGTCGTCGCCGGATCGAAGTGCGAGGGCTCGATCCGCGTCACCTGCACGTAGCCGCGCGGCGCCGAAGCCACGCTGGCGTCGAGGTTCGGCATCACGTTGGTGAACGTGGCGCCGCCGTTCAGGCTGAGCTGCAAGTTGCCGTCGTCGGTGCCGACCCAAATCTCGCCCGGCCGCGAGGGCGACTCGCGCACCTGCGTCGCCAGCGAGCTGGCCGAGTAGCCATCGTGCTTCTCCGCCATCGGCAAATTCCCGGCCACGCCCATGATCGCCATATTTGGAGCCCAGCGGTTGACGTTCTTGGTCAGGTCCGTCGGGTTCATCGTCCAGGAATTGCCCCGGTCGTCCGAGTGGAAGAAGTACTGCGCCGCCATGTACACCTTGCGCGGGTTGAACGGCGAAATCTCAAACGGCGCGTTCCAGTAAAAGCGGAACGGCTCGGGGTCCTTGGGCAGGTTGATGATATTGCCCGGTCCGCCACGTCCGCCAAATCCGATCGGGCCGGGCTTCTGGCCTGGAGGCGGTCCGGGATTGGGCCGGATGAACTGCTGCGAGCCGTCGCGGATGTCATGCCGCTGCATCCCGCCATCCTGGGATTCGCCGTAGACGATGTGCCAGTCGCTCAGGTCGTTGCGCGTATAAAAGCCGTCACCGCCCGCCACCGTGTACCAGTCGCTGTTGACGATGCCGTTCGAGTTGCGGATCGCGCTCGGCCCGCACCAGGCGTTGTTGTCCTGCAGCCCGCCGCAGACGTAGTAGGGATGCCGCATGTCGGCCGAGACTTGGTAGAACTGCCCCAGCGCCATCTTGTTCTCGTACTGCCACGTCCCGCCGCCGTCGTGGCTGATGTCCAGCCCGCCGTCGTGGCCGATGGCAACGATGCGCGGGTCCTGGGGATCAATCCAGATGGCGTGGTAGTCGGTGTGCGAGCCCGTCATTGGTCGCCAGGTCTTGCCGCCGTCCATCGAGATCTGCCCCGGCGTGCCGCCGACGAACAGCTTCTGCGAATTCACCGGATCCACCCGGATCTGGCTGAAGTAGGTCGGGCGCTGGTCCTGGTTGCTCATGAACGTCCAGGTCTTGCCGCCGTCCATCGAGCGAAACACGCCGCTGGCGTTCGGCTTCGGCGGCGGCGGAGCGCCGCGCCCGCGCCCGCCGGGGAAGCCCCGCCCCGGCTTCGCCGGCCCGCCATTCGCCGCCGTGCCGCCGCCCACGCCCGCGCTGGCGCCGGCCTCCACCTGGCAGTAAATGATCTGCGGGTTGCGCGGGAAGATCGCAATCGCGATGCGCCCGTATATGCCGTCCTTGGGCTTCGGCCAGCCCGGCCCGTCCAGCCGCGTCCACGTCGCGCCGGCATCGGTGGACTTCCACAAGCCGCTGTTGGGCCCGCCGCCGTTGAAGCCCCACCAGGTGCGCCGCCGCTCATAGCTGGCCGCATAGACGATATTCGGATTCCGCGGATCGATGGCAACGTCGGTGAACCCGGTGTTGTCGTCGATGTACTTCACCTTGGTCCAGCTCTTACCGCCGTCGGTGGTCTTGTACAGCCCGCGCTCCGGGTTGGGGCCGAAGAGATGGCCCACCGCAGCCACGTAGACGATATCGGGATTGTTGGGGTCCACCGCCACCCGGCCGATGGATTGGGTCTGCGTCAGCCCCAGATGCGTCCAGGTCTTGCCCCCGTCGCGCGTGCCCCAGACCCCGTCGCCCATGGTCGAGCTTTGGCGATTATTCGCCTCGCCTGTCCCGACATAGACGATGTTCTTGTCCGATGGCGCGATGCCGATCGCGCCGACCGATTCGTTGCCCATGGTGTCCCACAGCGACGTCCAGTGGAAGCCGCCGTCGGTGGACTTCCACAGCCCACCGGTGGCGAAGCCGATGTACATGGTCATCGGATCCTGCGGCGAGCCTTGGATGTCGTCCAGTCGCCCCATCATCGTCGCCGGCCCGATCGAGCGGAACGCGAACGGGCGGAACATCGGATTGCGGGAGACGTTGATCTCCGGCGGCGGCTGCGGCGCGCGGCCCTGGGCAAGCAGCAGGCTGCCGCTGGCGAGCAGTGCGGCGAAGGAAAGGGAGGCGAAGCGATTCGACATGGGCTACCTCGCGGGAATCACCGGCACTGTATCACAAGCGCAAGGGTTTGAAAGTGGTGAATGCCGGATATGATGGCGCCATCCCCTGCAACCGGCGCGACGCCGGGGAATCCAATCGGACATGCGAGGGTGGCCCTGGGCGGTGGCGGTGGTGGTGGCGGTTGCGCTGCTGGCCGGCTTGGGGGCGGCGATTGGGCGAATCGGACCCCCGGGCGCGGTCGCCGTGCCTCCACCGCGGCTGGACGAGGCCGCTACGGCGCCGCCTGGCCGCGCGGCGGTGGTCTTGGCGGGCGGGTGCTTTTGGGGCGTGCAGGCGGTCTATGAGCATGTGCGCGGGGTGGTGTCGGCGACGGCGGGCTACGCCGGCGGCAGCGCGGCGACGGCGGACTATGAAGATGTGAGCACCGGCACGACCGGCCATGCGGAGTCGGTGCGTGTGGTGTATGACCCGCGGCGGATCACCCTCGGGCGCCTGCTGCAGATTTTCTTCTCTGTGGTGCAGGATCCGACGCAACGGAACCGCCAGGGGCCGGACGTGGGTCGCCAGTACCGCTCGGTGATCTTTTACCGCTCGCCGGAACAGCGGCGCATCGCGGCGGCCTATATCCGCCAATTGACGGCGGCCCGGGTCTTCCGCCGGCCGATCGTCACCGAGGTGGCGGCGCTGTCCGGGTTCTATCCCGCCGAAGCGTATCATCAGGACTACGCGGCGCGCCATCCGGATGATCCCTACATCCAGATCAACGATCTCCCCAAGCTCGCCAATCTCCGCCGCGCCTGGCCCCGGTTCTACCGCAGCGCGCCGGCTGCGCATTCTGCTCGCCAGTGACGATCCCGACGATCCCACCGTCGGAGCCAGCAAGGCGCCGCGCAAGCTCGGCGCGGCGCTGCGGGCGCTGGGCCACGACTGCGACCTGATTGACAGCGCAGCCCTGGGCGCACATCCGCGCAACCAACGCCTGCGCCTCGCCGCCTCGCCCTGGCTGGCGTGGCGGGCGGTGCGCCGGGCGTGGGAACAGCGCGGTCCCTATGACGTGCTGGATGTGGTGGCGGCGGAGGCGGCAGTGCTGGCGCGCCGCCGCCAAGCGTTTCCGGGCGCGGCGCTGATTGCGCGCTCGCACGGGCTCGATCATCTCTTTTATCGCGGGCTGGTGGAGGACCATCGCGCCGGGCTGTTGCACAAACCCTGGTGGCGGCGGGTCTGGTATCCGGTGGCGCGGTTGCGGCCGGCCGCTGGGGCGATGCGGCAGGCGGACGCCGTAATCCTGCTCAGCGAACGCGAGCGGGCGTTCGTGCTGGAACAGGGCTGGCAGCCGGCGCCGCGGCTGGCCGTGATCGCGCACGGGATCGAGCCCGAGCGCCGGGATGCCGCGCCCGCGCCGGACGCGCGCCGCGGCGCGGGCCTGCTGTTCGCCGGCGCCTGGTACACCAGCAAGGGCAACCGGACGCTGGCCCAGGCCCACGGTCTGCTGGCCCGCCAGGGGTTGGCGATGCCGCTGACCCTGCTCGGAGGCGGCATCGGCGTGCCGCTGCCGGCCATCGAGGCTCGCGTGCGCGCCGATTTTTCCCCGGAATCGCAGCCCTGGCTCACCGTGCTGCCCCGGCTGCGGGACGAAGACGCGGTGTTTGCGCTCTATCGCAGCCACGACGCGCTGGTCTGTCCTTCCACGGCGGAGGGGTTCGGCATGGTGGTATTGGAAGCGGCCAGTCAGCGGCTGCCGGCCATCTGTTCGGATGCGGTGGGGGCGGGGGAACGCCTGTGGCATGGGGACGCCGCCTGGATCGTGCCGGCGCGCGATGCCCCGGCGCTGGCGGAGGCGATGGCAGGGTTGTGGCGCGATGCCGGGCTGCGGGCGCGGTTGGCGGCCGGCGCCTACCAGCGCGCGGGGGAGTTCTCTTGGCGGCGCGCCGCGGAAGAAACGATCGCTTGCTATCGCAGCGCGCTGCCGCCCCGCTCCGCGGTCTGAACCGCTTGACAGCCGCGGCAGAAGGTCCAAACTGAAGGCAACGGTGGCGAGTATGCGGGGGAGATGCGTGGCGGCGGTGCTGCTGGGGGCGAGCGCGCTCTTGTTGGCCGACTCGCGCGTGCGGATCGTACGCATCAGTTTTCTCGCCCACGGCGTGCTCGTGCGGCAGCCCTCGGGCCACGGACGGCTGGGGCGCTGGTCGGCGGCGCTGCTGAACGCGCCGGTGGTGGAGGCGGAGCAGTTCCGCACCGAATCCAACGGCGAGGCCGAGATTGAATTGGAGTGTGGCTCGGCGCTGCGGCTGGCCCCGAACTCGGATATGACCGTAACCCGCCTGCGGCTGCGCGACAACGGCGTCCGCCGTACGACAGTGGCGCTGACCGGCGGCGAGGCGTACTTCACGCTGCGGAAAGCCGATGCCACCGACTTTCACGTGCGCTTCGCCGGCGGGGTGATCTCGACGCCGCGCGGCAGCGCCAGCCTGCGCTTGCGGCTTCCCGCCCGCGGCCGGCCCACAGTGGAGGTGCTGGCCGGACACAGCGAGCTGGAGCTGGCCGGGAGGGACTATGCCCTGGCCCGGCACGTGCGCTGGGCGCTGGCTGCGGGCGGCGGCCTGGCGCCAATGGCGGTCGCCAAGCCCGATCCCTACCAGCGCTGGAGCCGCAACCGCGACCTGCGATTTGAGCGCGAGCTGATGCGGTCGGGGCCCTCGACCGGCGTGGACGCGGCGACCTCGGCGCCGCCGTCGCCGGTGCCGAGCGGTACGATCAGCGATTCCACCATGCTGCTCGACCCCGCCGGCGGATTTGCTGCGCTGGATGTGGGGAGCCCCGATCCGCTGCTGGATTCGGCGCGGGAAGTGCGCAAGGTACCCTACTGCGCCGGCAACTGAGGATTCAGCCGGCCGGGGTCGCGGCCGCCGCCGGCGGCTGCGAGCGCACCCGCCGGCGTAGCCGGCGCAGGTTGAGCGCGAACTCCCAGTAATCGCGGGCACGGAGCTTGGAGCGGCCATGGCGCCGGGTGCCGAAGGCGATGGGAACCTCCACAATGCGAGCCCCCCCGAGCAGCGCTTCGGCGATGAGCGAGGATTGGAAGGCGTAGCCGCGGCGGGCCAACCCGTCCTGCCGGCAACGTTCGACCAGCTGCCACGCCAGTTCTGCCCGCAGGCAGCGGAAGCCGGAGGTGTAGTCGGCCAGGTAGGGCAGCCCGGCCCAGCCATGCAGCAACCGATTGCCGGCGCGCGAAACGGCGCGGCGGCGGGCGGAAAAGGCGGGCGTCAGACCGCCGGGGGTGAAGCGCGAGCCGATGGCAATGTCCACCGGCGCATGGCAAGCGC
>DAIDIF010000205.1 GCA_027451805.1 Acidobacteriota bacterium | reverse complement strand
CTACCTGGTCACCGGCGTGCAGTTCTTCATCGACAACCCACGCGCGGTCTCCTCGGTGACCTCGCTGGCGTTGCCTTCGGGCTACTAACCCCTGCGGCGGGCCGCGGCGGCAGCGTCGCGGCCCCGCCCAGACAACTCGGGAGGGTGAGATGGCGGGAAGCGTGGACAGCAGCGTGCAATGTTTGCGCAAGATCGGCGCGTGCGAGAACCGGCAGGCGCAGGCGGACACCTGGAAAGGGGCGGCGATCGACCCCTGTCCGGCGCCGGCGGCGTTCCTGTGCGAGGTGTGCGGGTTCCTGCTCTGCGGCGGCCATGCCGGCGGCCACTGGCACGAGAGCTCGAGCCCGAAGCAGGTGGCGAGTTACTTCCAATCGGAGGCCAGCGCGGCGCAGGCGGACGCGGCGGCGGCGCGCGCGGACGCCGGCCAACTGCAGCAACAGCTCGCCGCGGCGCACAAGGACTGCGAGCGGGTGGCGAAAATCAAGGCGCTGCTGGCGGCGGAGGCGTAAGCCGATGCCCGACACAACGGCGAAAAGGTGCCGGGCCTGCGGCGCGGGCGAGGCGCGCCGCGGCGATTTTTGCGGAGGCTGCATGGTGCGGATGCGGCAGGCGGACATCAACGCGCTGGTGCTGACACTGCGCGATTGCCGCGCAGCCGAACACGGGCGGCTTGCGGCAGCACGCCCGCGGGCGGCGGCGGAGCGGGCCGGTCGTGCGGCGTGACGACATCCGCGGGCGGCGCGCGCCGCGATGGCTGCAGCAACTGCTGGCGCGGCGCTACGGGCGCACGCCCTTCGGCGAGCCGCGCTACCGGCTGGTGTGGGCGGCCTCCCGCCTCGAGCGCACGGGCGGCGTCTGGACCGACTGGGACCCGGCGGTGCCGGCGGCGGAGCGCCAGCGCGGCAGCGCGCAGCCGCTGCGGCGGGTGGCGCAGATGCGCTGGGGGCACAAGTACCCCGGCGAGGAATGCTGGCTGATCGAGCGCTGGACGCCGCCCTCCAGCTACGGGACGCCGGAGCAATGGTATCGCCCGGCGAGCGAGGGCGGCACGGTGTTGGCCTGCGGCCTGGCGGGTTGCGGCGACTACCCCCAACTGGGGGATTACGAAGACATCGGCGCTCGGATGTACTGGTACCCGACGGAGCGGCACGTGACCACCGCCATTGACGCGATCGAACGCCGGCGCGAACAGATGCCGGCGACGGCACAGGGGCGCGCCCTGCGGCGGACGTATGCGGCGGAGCGGGAACAGGAACGGCGGGATGCCGAGTTTGAACGCGCGGCCATGGACCTGTTCGACGAGGGATCGCCGGCCTTCGGCGGCGCTCCGATGGTCGGCTATGGCGGCAGCCACCGGCCGGCGCTGGTGGAGATGGCGGAACGGATCGGCATCCGGCAGCACCCGCTCTAGCGGCCAACCCAAAGGAGGATCGAGACGATGGCGACCACGGCAACGCCCCTGACCGGGCGCGATTTCAACACAGTGTTTGAGGGCGGCCTCGGCCCCAACGGGGCCCTGCGCAACGGCGGTGTGAGCGACCGGCTGCGCGACCGGCTGGTACGCGAGGAGCATGCCAAGCTCCACCGGCAGGGCTGGGAGCCGGTAACGGTGGTGAGCCTGCAGCCGTTCCCCATCACCGTGAATCTGGGCGAACTGGGCACGCTCGAAGTGCCGGCGGCGACGTTGGAGCGGCCGGTGCAGAGGCTGGTGATCACGCACTATCGGCTGTCCATGCGGGATCTGGGCGACGGCAACTTCACCCCGGTGAGCGTGCTGCCGGTGGAGCTGGCGAAGGAGATCGAGCGCGACTGCGGCGAGTCGGGCGGCGTGTTCTGGTACCCCGGCACCGGCGAGCCCGGCGACGCGCCGATCGCGGCGGCGCGCGAGCGCCAGACGGCCTGGTTCCGGCGGCTGTACCAGCAGGCGATCGACTCCTGGTCGCGCTACCACCAGCACAAGATGCTCACCGACCGGCAGCGGGACGCGGCGCGGGCACTGTTCACCGCCGGCGAGATCGCCCAATTGCCGGAATGGGTGACGATCACGCGCGAGCAGTCCAGCATGAAGACCTGCTCCGACTGCGGCGAGGACGTGAAAGCGTCGGCGCGCATCTGCCGCTACTGCCGCTTTGAGTTCGCCGCGGCGGAGGCAGCAGCCTGGGAGGCGCCGGTGAAGGCGCGCCGCGGCCACAAGAGCGCCGAGCCGGAGGAGCGCTAGTGGAGGCGGCGCAAACCGCGATCGCCCGCGCCCAGGCGCTGCTCGATCCCACCGGGCAGGGCCTGTTCACCGCCGCCCGGCTGATGCCCTATCTCAACCTGGCCTACGCCTCGCTGCGCGACGAAGGCGTGGCGGCGCGGGAGGTGACTGCGGCGGAAGCGGTGGTGGTGCTGCCGAACGTCCCCGCCTACGCCAAGGACCTCGGCGCCTACGTCGCCCCGGGCGGAATGCTGCAAAACCTGGCTTCGCCCCTCTCCATCCGGGAAAAGCCGGCCGGCACCGACGACAACAACTACTTCGAGGTGGTGCGCGTAGACGAGCTGACGCCGCGCACGCCGGACGACCTGAACCGCGTCTACGAATGGCGCGGTGGCAACGTGTACTTCATCGGCGCCCAGCAGGCGCTCGATCTCGAGGTGCGCTTCGAGCAGCTCTGGCCGGCGATCAGCGACGCGAGTCAGCCGCTGGGGGCGATCGGGGTGGCCTCGATTCTCGGCTACTGGACCGCTGGGCTCATGGCGACCGCGATGCGCGAACAGGCGCTGGGGGCACAGTACATCGCCGAAGCGCGGCATCTGACCTACCGCTGGATCCAGCGGCAGATCATGAGCGCGCAGAGCGTGACGCGGCGGCCGCGGCCATACAACGATGCCGCCAGCGGATATTACGGCGGCGCCGGCATGGGCTTCTGAGCAGGAGGAGAGCGATGGCGGATCTGACCACGAAAGAGCGCAATCGGCTGCCGAAAGGACGGTTCGGGCTGCCGCAACGGCGCGCCTACCCGATCCCCGACGCCGTGCATGCGCGCGCGGCGCTGGCGCGCGCGGCGCAGTTTGCCACGCCGGCGGAGCAGGCGGAGATCGAGCGCAATGTGCACCGGCTGTATCCGCGGATTCAGATCGGGGGGCAGTGAGGCCGCTTCTGGCAGCGACGCTGCTGTTGGCGGCGGCGATCGCCGCCGCGCAGCAGGCGTCCAACTTCGCCAAGCCACGGGTGGCGGGGCGGGCGCTGGCGTCGCAGTTCGGCAAGTGGAGCGTCATGGCGGACGGACCGATTCTCGGCAGCGGCCAAGCGGAAACGGTGCGCCTGCGCTCCGTGGCCTTCACGCTGCCCGACGGCACCGCGTTCCAGCCGCTGCAGGTAGGCACGCCGGTGACGATCGGCGGCGATGACAACCCCGAGACCGTAACGCCGCTCAGCGTCAACTGCGGCGTCGGCGGAGCGGGCTGCACCTTTTCGGCGGTGTTTCAACATCCCCATGCCGGCCATTTCAGCGTTTCCAGCGCCACCGGCGGCCGGCAGGAGGCGATCAACTATGAGTCCCAGGCCGGCGGGGGCATCGTGGAAGTGGATCCGGAGTGGCAGGGCAACCTGGCCAGCGTCCTGCCGGAGCTGAAGTTGCCGGCGGATGTGCTGCTGATCGATGAAACCGCCGGCGACTGGACGGTGTACGGGCTGGGCAACGGCGGCGCGCCGCAGGTGCTGGGCGGCTACTCTTCGGTAGCGGGCGCGGATTCGGACGCGCTGGCCAGCCTGAACGGCGCCGTGTTCGCCTCCGCCAACGGGTTCAACGTTGCCGGCATCGGCACGCTGGCCGGCGGAGTCCCGGCAACGGTGACGCCGGCTTGGGCGCGCCCCGCCGGGGTGGTGGCCGGCGACAGCGTTTACGTCTCGGGCGGTTCGGGAACGGCG
>DAIDIF010000204.1 GCA_027451805.1 Acidobacteriota bacterium | reverse complement strand
AAAAAATCAACTCTTCTGTGCGGCCTCGTGGGCGACGCTGAAACACACCGCCCCGCGAGGCCGCGTCATGCACGCGTCTTTCCCCCGTTCACTTATCTCGGGCGGCAGCTAAGGGCGGTGAGGCAGAGCGGTCCCCGGGGAAGCAACGGCAGCAGCGGCCGCCGGCCGCGCGACGAGCGCCGCCTCCCAACGTTTCCGGCGCTCCTCGAGCGCCGGAACCGTCCGCAGTAGTGCCTCCGCGCGCGCGAGGTAGGGCAAGAGGCGCGTGGTGATAAGATCGCGCTCCTCGGCGCTCCGCGCCAGGGCCCGTGCGCCTTCCAACTCGGTGACCGCCTGACGGTAGTGGGTGAACGCGTTCACCGGATCGCCGGTGCTGTCCAGCCGGACGGCCTCGTTGGCGCTCGCCAGGGCGCGATCTACGAGCTGCTTCGTGGTGGGCGGCCGTGGTGGCTCGGCCATGAGTGGCACGTCTGGGTGCCACGCACCGCCGATCCGGGGGGTCTATGGAAAAAAACAATCGCGCGTGCGTTTATGGCGCCACGGCGGCCCGCTGCTGCTGATCGGCGGACGCAGCGATGCGCGTCTCGCCGCGCACAATGCGGGCCGCCATGTTCAGCACGGGCGCAAGTTCGGGCTCGACGATCGGCACCCAGACGAGTGCGGTGTTGCTCACGTATGCAAATCCCAGGCCGGCATGGCCCGGCGCGTGCGTCTTGCGCGCCACGTAGATCGGCTCGAACCTTTCGACGGTGCTGGGTAGGCGCTGCGAAGGGCGCAGACGCGAGATGTGGGCCGCTCCGGGACCGCCCAGCTTGATCTGATCGAGCCGAATAACCATTGGCCGCCCGGTCGGCGGTTCC
Source organism: Acidobacteriota bacterium (assembly GCA_027451805.1). GTDB lineage: Bacteria > Acidobacteriota > Terriglobia > Terriglobales > SCQP01 > SCQP01. Next base: position 7,649 of record DAIDIF010000204.1, on the reverse strand, counting down.
GGCGCGGGGCGCGCGGGATCCGCCACGGTGAGCGGCACGCGCTGCACGCCGCCGTTGGCGGCGGTCTCTACGCGCTGCGCCGCGGTGATGCGTGGCGGTTCCAAGAGCGCGGCAAAGGGCCGCACGTCGAGCGAGTCAAAGTCGGCCGCGACGAGGCCGACTTTGAGCTCGAGGTCCAATTCGACCAGGGTGGACAGCCGCCCGGCGTTCGCTTCCAGCTCGTGCTCCGCTGTCCGGCGCGCGAGATAAGTTGCGCGGTACCACGGCTCCGTCTCAAAGCTGCTCGGAGCAACAAAGGCCGGCCCTTGGGTGTTCTCGCGCGGCCGCGCTTGTGAGGCGTTCTTTCTCACGGGAATGGTGCCCGTGGGGTGGTGGACCGAAAGCGCCACGGAGCGCACCAGCAGACGTTTAGACCACGAGAACGTGTTGACGATTAACGCCTCGTCGTCCCTGTTGAGCAGCGACAGATCGTAGAAATGGTCCCTTTGCGCCGGCTCGACGATAGAGTCCTGGGCGATCGGCCCGCCCGGCGCCGCGCTCGACGTCAGCCACACCGCGGTGTCGTCAAAGTGGATCGACCACGGCTCGAGGTAGACACCGTGGTTGGTGATGTTAAGCACGGGCGCGTCGACGGGCGAATCGCGCGCTTGCCACGGGCCGGCGGGTCGGCGCGCGAACACGGCGTCCCTGCTGCCGGGCGGGGTGGCGGCCTCGTCAAAGTCGTAGATGTAGTTGCCGGGTTCGCGCGCATCGGGCGAGCGCTCGAACAGCTTTGTGCGGCGCAGGACCTCGCGAACGGGCAGCGCCGCCAGGCCCTCGTCTCGCCGGGCCCCACGTCCCCAGAAGTCGTCGCTGGTCTGGGCCGCACGTTGCCACACGTCCCAGAACTCGCTGCGCGAATCAAAGAAGGCCTCCGCGCTGTAGAGAACCGCGCGGTCCGGCTCCAGGTGCAGCCGGACCGCGCGTGCATAGTTGCGCCCGCCGATGGCCCGCGTGTGGAGGGGCAAGAAGCCGTCCTGTCGGAGCGCCCCGTCCGGGCCGCGCTTGTAGATGAGGTAGTCAAACAGCTGCACCACGGCCAGGAGCGCGGCGCGCGCATCGGTGGTGGGCGGCCGTGGGTCGAGACCAAAGTGCGCCGCAAAGTCGCCGTACAGCTTCTCCCAGAGCAGCGCGGCGTTGGGCGTGCTCAACACCTTCAGTGGCGTGCGCACCGCGTCGAGCACGGGCAGCGCCTTGCCGAGGATCATGAGGCGCAGGTCGGCGGGCAGCGTGCCCCACCCGGCGCCAAAGAGCGCCCCGCCCACGGCGGCCGCTTCGCGCTCCCCGGGGAGGCGCGCCTCCTTGGCGGGCGAGATGGGCGCGTCCTCATCCTCCCGGCCGCCGCGCTTGCCCTGCGCCGGGCGGACGGCGAGTACCGCGCCGCACGCAGCGGAGCACAGCGGCACCGAGGGAAGGCCGGCTGCGGGCCGGGCGAAGAATTGCGCCTCCCCCGAACAGCCCGCGCAGGCTGCCATCCAGACGCGCGTATCTCGGGCCGAGTTAACGCTTTTTTTGCGGCATGACTGCCACCAGGTGTTTTTTTAGTGCCGAGGGAAAAAACACCTGGCCGCGAGTTGAAAAAAACGGCGTGGCCCTCAGGGCGCAGCGGCGGCCGGCGCGGCGTTCGCGGCGATGGGCGTCTCGCCGCGCACCAGGTCCACCACGCCATGGGTTTCGCTCGACCTGCTCGGTCGCGGGTCGAGCGTGGGCACCCACCACGCGGTGTTCTTTGCGGCCGGCTGCGCGGGGTCGATGTTTGTGTACAGGGTGCCGAGTTCGAAGGAGTCTGTGTCAGCATCTCCAATGAGCGCCAGATGGTTCCAACTATCCGCGCTCAAAGACTCTCCGTCGGGGTAGGCCGCCTTAACGGCCGCGCGCTGCAGATCAATGTGGAGGCGCCGAAAGTCGTCCGGGTCGACGATTTCTGATTCGCCCTGGATACGGATCGTGTCGAACAGCCTGCCGGTGGCCATGCTCGTGTCCGACGGGTGCTCGGGGCTGAACAGCTCCAACGGCGTCGTGGTGTACCCGCCGCCGATACGCCCAACGACGCTCTCCGCTCGCGTCACTACGGACGAGCCGATGAACGTCGTCATTAACGCGATGCCCGGCCGTGCGCGATTGTTGATGATGTATCGGCCGTACTGAATGACGCGCTTGATCTCGAGGTCGATAATGACGATTGGCGTGAGCAGTGACGTTTGGCTTTGCCACGATGTGTCGGTGTACACTCTGAGGAGCCAGGGCTCGATGGCGGCGCGCAACTTTGCGCGCTCGGCAGGGTCCGGCACCGCAAACTCGTACACGTAGCGGTCCGATGTAGGTATGCCACCGGACGGCTGGTAGGTGATAACAGTCACCGAGCGCACGTGTGTAGACCTCCTGGAGCCCCAATAACGGATCGAACTGGGACTGCGCAGTCCCAGCTCGGTAGGCGGCAGCATTGGGACGTAGATGACCGCTTTGCCGGGTCTGGTGACCCACACGAGCGCATCGTGCAGCGGTGGCCCGTCCGGATCCAGAGCGACCCGGACAGGCCGCTCGAGATCCATGATGTCCAGCGCGATGGAGATGATTAGCCTGAAGGGCGCCACCACGTCTTCGCTCCACTTGAGGATGCGCTCAAAGAGCGCCTCGCTGCGTTCCGCACCCGGGCCGGTGGCGAGCGTGTAGAGCGTCCGACGCGTCGTGGGCGACGGGCGGTACTCGATCGTGGTGCGACCGAGAAGCTGCTTCACGGTCTCGCCGGGCGGTATGCCCCACTGCCTTCGCAGCTCACCGTCCGGCGCGAACAAGTCCGCGGCGTTGTAGATCACGATGCGGTCGTCGGTCGCATTGACGCGGAACACTGCCAAGCGCGAGGGCGCGTTGCGTTTGCCGCTCACGTCGGCGGGGAACGCCGCCGCGTGCACAGCTCTGGTGGCGGCGGCGGCTGCCGCTCTCGACCGGAGCGGCACGAGGGCCGACTGCTCCAGGCCAGTGGGTGTGCGCCGGTAGATGAGGTAGTCGTACTGGTGCATGACGGCAAGGAGCGCGGAGCGCGCGTCGGTGCTGGGCGGCCGTGGGTCGAGGCCGACGTAGCTCGCGAAGCGCGCGTAGAGCTCCGTCCAGACGGGCGCGCCGGGCGGCGCCCGGAGCGTGCGCACCGCCTCGAGGACCGGCAGCCTTCCAAGGATCTCGTCGCGCAGGTCCGCCGGAAGCTTCGCCCAGCCACCGAACAGGCGCTCGCCCACCACCGCCGCGTCCCGCGCCACGGCGTCGGGTAGGTCGGCCTCCCCGGGCTTGCCGCTCACCAGGCGCGTCAGGAGCCCCGCGCACGCCGCGGAGCACAGCGGCACCGGCGCCGTCAGCGGCGGCGCCGGCGCGACCACAAAGTGGGCCTCCCCGGCGCACGCCGCGCAGGCGGCCATGCTGCAAAGATACACCCTAAACCCTCTCTGCGATTTGGTTCCGTAGACCGGGTTTTTTTAATAATGATTTTCACAAACGCAGTGGCGCGTCTCGGGTGGGCGCGCACGCGTCCGCGGCACCTAGTCGTCCACCAGGCGCACGGGGCCGTCGGGCGAGTTTGCCCAGGGCCCGCGGGTCGGCACCCAGAAAACGGTGCGGTTGCCATCCTCGTGCAGGAACCCCAGGTTGAGCTGCTTGTCAGCAAGCGGGGACGCGGAGCCAAACTGCAGACGGTAGCTCACGCGTGCGGCGGGTGGCGGGTTACCGCTCGCGCCGCTCCGAACGTGCAGCGAGGCCAGGTCGAGGCGGAGGCTCTGGACGGCGGCCGCGCCGACGTCCAGGTGGCCGGCGGAGAGCCGAATCGCGCCCTGAAGAGAACCGTCCGGCATGCCCAGGGCGGACGGGCGTTCGGGGCTGGCCACGTCCAGCGCGGCGGTGCTAATCTCACCGTTGGCCCCGCTCGGCAGGTAGGCGCGCTCGGCCCGCGTGATCGCGGGCTCGCCGACGAGGAAGGTCTCGAACGTCACGGTGGCGGACGGCTCCGAGCCGGCGGCGTCGGCGGCGGCGGCGGCGTACGCGGTGCGCTCGATGCCGAGCTTGATCTCGAGGTCGACGAGAATCGTCGAGCCCAGGGAGTAGGGGTACCAGTCGGACGCGCTGCAGACGATGCGTTGCCAGGTTTCACCCTGGGCGAGCAGACGGGCGCCGGACAGCTCCGCCGCCCGGCGCCTCGAATGCACAGACGCGCGCGGATCCATGATGTCAGTCGCTCCCGCGGGTCGGTAAATGGTACACGTCAGCGAGCGCACACGGACGTCGGCACCGTCGCCGTTGATGAGCACGCCTTCGGGGCGCACCCACAGGCGAACCGCGCGCGGCCCCACCGGGGTGTAGCGCTCGCGTCGACCCGTGAGCCACACGACCGCGGGTCGCACGTACGCCCCTCCCGGCTCAACGAGGAGCGCTCCAGGCTCACGTACGGCAATGTTGAGCACCCCATCGTCCGGTGCACGCGCATCGAGCTGCGCCGCGCGCACAAAGATGGCCGCGCTCGTCTCGAGCGGCGCGAAGCCCACAGGCACGTAGACCTCGCCGGTCGTGGCACCAGGGGCGTAGTAGCGCAGCGTGGTGCGGCGCATAACATCCAAGATCGGCGCCGAATCGGGGCTGGCGGTGCGTGTCCGGATGCCCCACAGGTTGCGCATAGCGCCGTACGGGGCAAAGAGACCTGCCACGTTGTAGAGCACGATGCGATCGTCGGCCACGTAGGTGCGGAACACCGTCAGGCGCTCGTTCGTCGCGCGCCTCGCCTCGGCGCGCGACCGCAGCGGCAGGATGGCCACCGGCTCAGTGTGGCCCTCTTGGGGCGCGCGCTCCACGACGAGGTAGTCATACTGGCGCACGACCGCCAGGAGCGCGGAGCGCGCGTCGGTGCTGGGCGGCCGCGGGTCGATCCCGACGCGGCTCGCGAAGCGCTGGTACAGCTGCATCCACGCGGGCACAGCGGCCGCGGGCGGCGCGAACGACGGGCGGTTCTCGGCAGCCGCCGGCGCGTCGCCTACGACGAGTTCGCGGCGTACGTACGGCGGCTGACGGTCCCAGCTGTCGCCGAATAGGAGCTCGCCCACCACGTCCGCGTCCCGCGTTGTTGTGTCGATGATGGGCGCCCCCATGACCTCTCCGGGCTTGTGGGCCATGCCAAAGGCAGTGAAAAAAATGTGGGAAAAAACCACACGGGCGGCGCCGAGGAGCCTCTTTTTTTTAATCCGCATGGACGCGCACCGCTGATTCCGCCGCACGCCTTCGCGGCACACCTGCGGGGCGCCAGCGGTGATTCCCCCCCCCCCGCGCGCGTCAACTCGGCTGTCCGGCGGCTTTACGGGGCGCGAGCTGCGGGTGGTGTGGCCGCGGCGATGGGCGTCTCGCCGCGCACGATTATCGCCTGCCGCATAGGCGGGTCGCTGCGCTCTGGGGCGACAGCTGGCACCCACCAGAGGCTCTGTGCAACGCGCTCAACGAAGGCAAAGCCCAGAGTGGCGTCGCCCGCGAGAAGCGTCGGTGCCAGGCGCGCGACACGATAGTTGGCTTGGAGGCCCGGCACTAGCGCGGGCAGGTCGGGGGGCAGGTGCAAGCGCCGGACGTGAGCCGTCTGGTCACCGCCGAGCGGTATTGCGTACCGTAACTCCACACCGATTCCGCGCGCGTCCGGCGGTATGGGAGCGGCGGCGGGCCGCTCCGGAGTACCCCACGTTTCCATCGGCTCGAGCACGGTCTCGCCGCGCTGGAGCACGCAGCGCGCCGCTCCCGTGACGGCAGGCGCCCGGATCAGCGCCAGTACCAGTGACACGTGGAGCTGCTCGCGAAACCACCGGTTCGCGGCGACCTCGGCACTCGCGATGCCCAGGTTGAAGTCCAGGTCCAGGAGCACGTCACCGGCCACGTTCTGCGCGTTGTCCGAGAGGTACGTTCCGCGGTACCACGGCTCCGCCTCGAGGACGGCCGCAAGTGCCGCGGGTGTTGCATAAGTGTTCGAAGAGTTGGGGCCGCTAGAGGGGACAAAGCGCGTCGGTACTTGCTCGCGCGGTTGGTAAATGGAGAATCGCGCCGAGCGCACACGCAAGCCCCGGCCGACTTGAATGAGACGGCTCTCTTCGTTCGCGCCGAGAGCCAGGGAGAACTGAATCACGTCCAGCATGAACGGGGTCGCGTAGCGATCGTTAAGAGCAACCGCGCCCGGCCACGACAACCAGACAACACACCAGAGCTTTGCCCGCAGCGGCATGAGCACCACGTCCGGGTTCGTGAACTCGTCCGACACGAGCACGTTGGGCCCGTCGCCAGGCAGCGCGTCGAGCGTCACGGGCTGCCCTGCCCGCCGAGCGTAGGTGGCGTCGGTGCCACTCGGCGGCGTGCCGTTTTCGTCAAACTCGTAGACGTGGTAACGGGGTGCCAGCCACGGATTGATGACGCGTAGCAGACGCAGCCGGCGCAGTATGGCACGAACCGGCTGTTGCGCGAGGTTGTCGCCGGGCTTCAGCTCTTGCCACGCACCCCAGAGGCTGCCGCGCGCGTCGACGAACGCCGGTGCGTTGCGCAGCGTGATGCGCTCCTCGGTGATCTCCGCGCGGAACGTCGTCAGGTAGTCGCGTCCAAGCTGCAAGACGGCGGAGCGCGACCGCAGTGGCACGAGGCCCGCCGGTTCCAGGCCAGTGGGTGTGCGCCGGTAGATGAGGTAGTCGTACAGGCGCATGACGGCCAGCAGCGCGGAGCGCGCGTCGGTGGTGGGAGGGCGCGGGGCGAGGCCAAAGTGGTCCGCGAAGCGCGCGTAGAGCTCCGTCCAGACGGGCGCGCCGGGCAGCGCTCGGAGCCTACGGACCGCCTCGAGCACCGGCAGCTTGCCGAGGATTTCGTCGCGCAGGTCCGTGGGCAGAGCGTTCCAGCGGTCAAAGAGTGCCCCGCCCAGCGCCGCTGCGTCCCGCTCGGGTGTGTCCCCGGCGGCGCGCGCCGCCGGGGCCTCCTGCGGCTGCGGTGCGTCCTCGTCCTCGCGGGCGCCGCGCTTGCCCTGCACCAGGCGCGCCGCGAGCGCGGCACACTCTGCCGAGCAGAGCGGAACAGCCGCGATACCCAGGGGCGCGTCGCCCCAGGTACGAGCCTCGCTGCTGGCACAGATAATGCACGCCGACATGCACGGCGGCGGGCGCAGACGGGTGCACGTGGGGGAAGAGGTGGGGGGGGGCGGCAAAGAAAGAAAAAAAAATGGCCGTGCGCCTTTTTTGCTACGCTCGCCTCGCACCTTCGCTGCGGCCCACAGGGCGCGCTGAATTTTTTTCACGGGGCGCCGCTGCTCGGCGGCAACGCGGACGCGATGGGCGTCTCGCCGCGCACCAGACTCACCGCCATTTCGGGCGGGCTGCTCAGCTCCGGGGCGACGGCCGGCACCCACCAGAGGCGCTGCGTGACCGGCTCAACAAAGGCAAAGCCCAGCGTCGCATGTCCATCGTACAGCACCGGAATCACGCTCGCGACGCGCGCAGTGCTCCACGCGCGGGGCGCCAGCGCGCTCAGGTCGGCCGGTAGGTGCAGGCTCCGGGCGTGTTCGGCGTGGTCGCCAAAGAGCGGCACTGGGTACCAGAGTTCCAAGCGCTGGCCGCGCGCGGCCA
>DAIDIF010000203.1 GCA_027451805.1 Acidobacteriota bacterium | reverse complement strand
CGGCAGGGCTTGCACCCGGGCGGCGTGGGCAGCCGGCGGGGCGGGGGGGCGGGTTCCGGGCAGACGCCACACCACGGCCGCGACCAGCGCGGCGCTGGCGGCCAAGCCCAGCGGCGCCTGCCAACGCCACAGGGCGCGACGCGCGGCCATGGCCAACACTGGCGCCGATACCGGGGCGGTTTGTCCCACCGGATGCAGGGCTGCGCCGGCGGTTTGGGCGCACGCGGCCCAACTGCGGCAGGCGTCACACTCGCTCAGATGGCGCAGCAATTGCCGGTGCTGCCGTTCGGCCAAGCCGCCTTCCAGCCAAGCGGCGAGCAGGTTGGCGTCGAGATGGGGCTCAAACCCCATGCGGGCTCTCCTTGGGCACGGCCGCGACGGCCAGCGAGCGGCGCAGATCGAGCCGCAGCCAGCGCGGGTCGGCCCGCATGGCTTCCTCGGTGGCGGCCGGGCGCAAGCCGCGGCGCAGCAGCTCGCGCCGCGTCAGGCGGCGCAGGTTGGCGAGGGCGCGGTCGAGCCGGCGGCTGACGGTGGACTCATGCACCCGCAGTAGCGCGCCGATCTGCGCCAAGTTGCGGCCGTCGAGGAAATAGAGGCAGAGCAGCAGCCGCGCGGAAGCGTCCGCCTGGGCCAGCGCCTGCGCCAGCGCGGGCTCGAGCACGCCCCGGGCGGCGGCCTCGGCGGCCTGAGCTTCCTGATTGGGCTGGCTGACCAGCGCGTGCAGATGATCGCAGGTTTCGAGGCTGACCTGACGGCGTTCGCGCCGCCACTGGTCCACGTGCGCCTGCGCCAGCAGGGCGCAGAGCCAGCCTTCCAGGCTGCCCAAGCCCATGTAGGAGTCCAATTTGGAGACGCGCTCGCCGCCCCGGGTGTGCAAGCCGTAGAGATCGCCCAGCAAGCTGTCGGCAAGTTCCTCGGCACGCGCGGTTTCCCGCGTCAGCGCCCGCGCTGCCTGGCGCAGGCGGGCATGATAGCGCTCCCAGAACTCCTCCCAGGCGGCGGCGTTTCCCTGGGCGCAGGCCCGCGCCAGCATCAATTCCTCGAGCCGCAGTTTGTGGCGGAAGGCCGCGCGTTCCGCCGCGCCGGCGCGCGACGGCAGATGGCGCTGTTCAATCGAGGTGAGAATCTGCTCGGCGTCGGCCAGAGCCAGCCCGAACCGCTCCGCCTGGGATTCGGAGTACCACGCCGGCGATTGGCTGCTCCGCCGCCTCATCGTGGTTCCATGGTAGCAGTCGGGAACGCCTCCGGCGTGGGTTTTGCGCCGAAAAATAGCGGCCACAATTTCCTGCAAGTTTTCTTCCGCTGGCCGTTCTTCCCTTACAAAGGCGGTAAACTTTGACCGGTTCCCGCCTACCGGCGACGTCGGGAGTCCAACCGTTGCGGGAGGATTACTCCGGGCGTCGCCGGTCCGAAAAGAGAACCGAGCGCGAGCATGAACGCCACCCCCAGGATCGCCCCTTCGGCCCGCTTGGCTTGGTTTGCGCTGTTGCTGCTGCTTTTGAGCCTGTCTTTGTTCAGCTACAGCCTCCACCTGCGGCGGCAGGACTGGGCCGAAGCCCGTATGGCGCGCCCGGTGCGCCCGGCGGCGGCTCTGCCCGCGCGCTGGACGTTATAGCAGCCGGCCGCCGGCCGGGACCGTGAGCGCGCGGATTCCCCTGGAGGGGCAGGTGTAGGAGCGGGCGGAGCGGCGGACTACAATAGCTCTCGTGCCGCAGATCTTCAGCACTTCGCGCGCCGAAGCCGCGGTCTTTCGCTTTCCGCCGCTGTTCTTCCCCCTCCTGATCGCGCTGGCGCTGATTCTGCAGGCCTACCTGCCGGTGGTGGCGCATGCGGCGGTGTATCTCGACCTGCCGCTGCTGGTGGTCATCTATTGGGCGATCACCAGCCGCAACCAGGTCAGCGCCTCGCTGCTGGGAGCGCTGCTGGGCCTGGCGCAGGACAGCCTGTCGCACCTGGCGCTGGGCATTAACGGCTTTGCCAAGACGCTGATCGGCTACCTCGGCGCCTCCTTCGGGTTGAAAATGGATGCGGATCACACCGGCGTCCGCATCCTGGCGGTGTTCGCCTGCTACGAGCTGAACCGCGGCGTTCTCTATGTGTTTGAACGATATCTGCTGGGCACGCCGGTGCAGTGGCACGGCGGCGTCACGGCGCTGGCGGCGGGCGTGAACGCGCTGCTGGCGGCGGTGGCCTTCCGCGCCATGGACCGCTTCCGCTTCTGGGTGTGACGTGGAGATACTCGACCGCAAAGACAAACTGCCCGGCGCGCGCGTGCTGCTGCTGCAGTACCTGTTGCTGGCCGGTTTCGCCGGACTGGCGGTCGGCCTGTGGCAGTTGCAGGTGCTGCAAACCAACAAGTGGAGCCTGCTGGCGCGCCACAACCGCATCCGCACCGAGCCCATCCCGGCGCCGCGCGGGCGCATCTTCGACCGCGACGGCCGCCTGCTGGTGGACAACTATCCGTCGTTCACCGCCTATCTGCTGCGCGATGGGCGCGGCCGCTGGCGCGCCGATCTGCCCGGCATCGCGCGCGGGCTGTACGTGCCGCTGGCCGCGATGCAGGCGGCGTTGCACCGCTACCGCGATGCCCCCATCTACCAGCCCATCCCGATCAAGCAGGACATCACGCCGGCGGACGTGGCCTTCATCGCCGCGCATCACGATGACTACCCCGAGCTGGAGACGATCATGGCCAGCCGGCGGCTTTATCCCAAGAACGGCTTTGCCGCCAACTTGATCGGCTATGTGGGCGAACCCAGCGAGGCGCAGGTGGCGAGCGGCAAGGTGCCGCCGGGCGCGGTAGTGGGCAAGTCGGGCCTGGAGAAGTACTATAACCGCCTGCTGACCGGCCGGGACGGCGAGCGCCGCGTGTTGGTGGACGCGCGCGGTCGGGTGGTGGGCACGCTCAGCGATACGCCGCCGGTGCCCGGCCACGACTTGCATCTGACGCTCGACAACACCATCCAGATGGCGGCGGAGCAGGCGCTGGGCAACCGGCCGGGAGCGGTGGTGGCGCTCAACCCGCGCACCGGCGGTGTGCTGGCGATGGTCAGCCGGCCGACCTTTGACCCGAACTTGTTCGCGGCGGGGGTGAGCGCGGCGCAGTGGCACACCTGGGCAACCGATCCCGGCCACCCGCTGATGAACAAGGCGATACAGGCGCAGTTGGCGCCAGGCTCGGTCTTTAAGCTGGTGGTGGCCACCGCCGGGCTGCAGCAGGGCATGGCGGAGAACAAGATTGTCAACTGCCAAGGTGTTTATCGTTACGGCGGCCATGACTTCCACTGCTGGATTTACACCGAAAAGGGTCAGGTGCACGGCCCGCTGGACGTGCAGCAGGCGATCCAACACTCCTGCGACGTCTACTTCTACACGTTGGGGATGGAAGAGGGCATCAGCATGATTGACAAGTATGCCTTCGCGCTCGGCCTTGGCCATACCACCGGGATTGACTTGCCGGAGGAAGCGGCCGGCTTGATTCCCACGCCCGCCTGGAAGGAGGCGCATTATCACGCCCCCTGGTACAAGGGCGAGACTGTGAGCGTGGCCATCGGGCAGGGGCCGATCATGGTGACGCCGATTCAGTTGGCGCGGCTGGCGGGGGGCATCGCCAGCGGTGGACTGTTTCCGCGCCCGCATCTGGAGCAAAACGCGCCCGCCACCCAGGGTTTCGATTTCCCGCTGCTGCCGGTCACGGTCTCCACCATCACCGCGGGCATGCGCGGCGTGGTGAATCCTGGCGGCACGGCGGCCAGCGCCCATCTCGAGGGTGTGGATTTTGGCGGCAAGACCGGCACCGCCCAGACCATCTCCGACCGGAAACTCAAGCAGATTACCGGATCGCGCGCCCGGTATGTGGATAACGTCTGGTTCGTGGGCGTGTCGCCGGTGGTGAACCCTCGGATCGCGGTCTGTGTGCTGTTCCAGCACGGCGCCGAAAGCTCCTATGCCGCGCAGATCGCGGCGCAGGTGGTCACGGCGTACTACAAGACCAAAGCCGCCCCGGCCGGCGCCGTGAGCGCTGCCGCCCCCGCCGTTCCTTCGGCTTCCGGCGCCGGTAAAGGGTTCTGAATGCGCTGGCGTGATCTGGACTGGTTCCTGGTGGGCACGGCGCTACTGATCGCCGTGATCGGGGTATTGGAAATTCACAGCGCCACGCTGGGCACCAAGTTTGCCGGAGTGTGGGTGAAGCAGGTCTATTTTTTGATCGCCGGAGTGGGGCTCATGCTGGTGGTTAGCCGCATTGATTACAAGCTGATTCTCGAGTCCAGCCCCTGGCTGTACGTGGTTTCGGTGGCGGGTTTGGGCGGTGTGCTGGTGCTGGGCAAGGCGATCTTCCATTCCCGCCGCTGGATCCCCATCGCCGGCTCCCATTTGCAGGTCTCGGAATTTGTAAAACTCGTTATAATTGTGGTGGTTGCACGCTTTTGCGGGGCGGCGCGCCTGAGCCTGTCCTGGTGGGACATCGGGAAGGTGGGCGCGCTGGTGGGGCTGCCGGCGGCTTTGGTGCTGCTGGAACCCGACCTCGGCACGGCGCTGACCTACTTGCCGGTGGCGGCAGTGGGGCTGGTGCTGGGCGGTATGCGCTGGCGCCAGTTCGGTATATTGGCGCTGGCCGGTCTGTTGATGCTGCCGCTGGCGTGGCACGGGCTGCACCCGTACCAACGGGAGCGGCTGATTGGGTTTATGCAGCCGCAAGCCGATCCGTTGGGCAGCGGCTACCAGGTGTTGCAGTCCAAGATTGCAGTCGGTGCGGGTGGCATGTGGGGCCAGGGCATGGCTCAGGGATCGCAGATTCGCGGCGAATTCCTGCCCGTGCCGCATACGGATTTTATCTTTGCCGCCTTTGCCGAGGAGTACGGATTTGTGGGCGCGCTGGCGCTGCTGGGGCTCTATCTGCTGTTGTTGCTCCGCCTCATCGCCAACGCTCAGTTGGCGCCCGACCGTGCTGCCGGCATCGTGGTGATGGGCGTGATGGCCGTGCTGGCCTTTCACGTTCTGGTGAATGTAGGCATGGTAGTGGGGCTGATGCCGGTGACCGGCATTCCGCTGCCGCTGTTGAGTTCGGGAGGATCGTCGCTTCTGTTCACGTTCGCGGCCTTGGGCTTGGTGATGAATGTCCGCCTGGCCCGGTTCGTGAACTGACAGGTGCGGCACGAGTTTGCCGCCGGCATGGCGCCGGCGCACCGGCGCGGCGCTTTGGGCCCGCGCTGGCGCGGCCCGGCCGGCTTGAGGAGATTGCATGAACAAGGAACTGTTTGTTTCCTCCACGCCACACGAAACTCGCTTGGCGATAACCGAAAATGGCGATGTGGCTGAGGTCTACTACGAGCGCGAAAAGGAATATTCCCTGGCCGGCGCCATCTATAAGGGCCGGGTGACCCGGGTGCTGCCCGGAATGCAGTCGTCGTTCGTAGACATCGGACTGGAACGCGACGCCTTTCTCTACGTCTCGGACTTTTTCGAAGACAGCGAAGAGTACGACCGGGTGGTGAGCGCCGCCGAAACCGCGGTCGCGCGCGCCCTGGAAGTCCCGGGGGCGCGCCCCGAGCCGGCCGAGGCGGAAGCGCGGGGCGCGGAAAGCCAGGAAACGCCGGGCGAAGCCGTGCGGGGAGGCGAGGCGGCGGAGCGCGCCCCCGTCTCCGGCGCGGAAGCGCCGGTTGATGTCGCCGCCGCGGGCGAAGCGGCGCCGGAAGCCGAAGCGGTTGCTGCCCGGGGGGAAGCCCTGCCGCCAGCGCCGCAGCCGCGCGCCGGCCGCGAGTCCAAGGAGGACGGGCGGCGGCGCGGCCGCGGACGCGGCCGTAGCGGTCGCGGGCCGCTGATTCCGGACGAGAAGTTTGCCCGCCCGGCGGCCGCCTACCTGGAAGCCCAAGCTGCGCCTCCGGCGGCGCCGGTCGGCGCCACGGCAGCGGTCTCCGGCTTGACCCTGCCGGGAGAGTCGCTGGCCAAGTACCGCGCCGCCGGGCCGCCCTCGGCGCGGGTGGCCGAGCCGCAATACGCGCCGGCGCCGCCCGCGCCGGCCGCGCCGCGGGCGGCGGTGATCGCGCCCGCGGCGGCGGCGTTCACCCTGCCGGGCGAGTCGCTGGCCAAATATCGTGAACCGCGGTCGATGCCGGCCCCGGCGCTGCCGCCGGCGGAACTGGATGCGGCGGAGTCGCCCGCCGTGGATGCCGAGACCGAGCGCGAGCGCTTTGAAGTGGAGCGCGGCCAGCCGGATTCGCCGGCGGCGGCCGCGGCGGAGACCGACGCTGAGGCCGCTGGGGAAGCCGCGGAGCTTGCGCCGGCCGACGGCGGTCAAGCCGAAGCCGCCGAGGTCCAGGGCGCCGGCGCCGAAGCCGGCGACGCCAGCGCGTC
>DAIDIF010000202.1 GCA_027451805.1 Acidobacteriota bacterium | reverse complement strand
GCCGCCGATGGTTCCGGCAGCGCGGGCGGCAGTATGGGCTCCGCCCCCAGCACGCCGCCGGCGCCGGGGTAGACGCCGCCCGCCAGGGGCGGGCCCTCGGGCGCCAGCGCGCTACCGGGTGGAGGCGGCGCGGCCCCGCCGGAGGTCGGGCCGGAGACCGGCGCCGCCCCGGGGGCGCTCGCGCGCGCTCCCGCTGTGCTCGATTCGGCTTTCTCAAACTGGCGGCGTGCGGCGGCGTAAGCGGCTTGGGCGGCGGCCAGGTTCTGGCGAGGCCGCGACGCCGCCGGCCGCTGGACCGCGACCCCGGCGCCCAAGCCGGCCGTGGCCGCGCTCCCGCCAGCCCCGCGCGTGGGCGCCGCGGTTGCCTTCGCCGTCGGCGCGGCCAGCATCGTCAGTGACATCGCCCGCCGCGGCCCCGCCGCTGCCCCGAGGCGGCGGTACAGCAGCCAGCCCGGAATGCCGGCCGCTAGGCACACCCCCGCCAGGGTGGCGACGATCCAGCGCGCGCGGGTGTTCCTCATGGCCGCAACCTATCCGTAAGCTTTCGGCAAGTATACCGATCTGGATGAGCTGGGGCTTCCCCGCCACCACCCCACCCTTGACACCGCGCCCGGGCGCACGTGAAATGTTGAGCATGGACAAGGGCCCGGCTGTCATGGCGGCGAACGCGGCTGATTCCCACCACACCGTCGCAGGCGTGATGACCCCGGGACTGCGGCTCCTGGGGCTGTGCCTGGCCGGCGTGGTGCTGGCGGGCGTCGGCCTGGGGGTGTGGCGCATGGCCGGCAGCGCCGCGCCCGGCCAGGGCGCGGTGGTGAGCGGTTTGCTGCTGGCGCAGGTGGTCTTTTGCGGGGCGCTGGTTCTGCTCGGCAGCGTGGTCGAAGGCTTCGGCAGCGGCCTCTCGCTGGGCACGCGGTGGCCCTATACCCGCAACATTTTCACCTTGCTGCTGCGCGGCGATCCGGAAGCGGCGCACCGCCTCCTGGCGACCGCGGTCGGCCTGACCGCGGTCGCGCTGGCCCTCCTGTCGCCGGGGACGATGAGTTTCGTCGGCCTCGCGCTGATCGCAGCCACCGCTCTGCTGGGGATGGGCACGCTCTACGTGCTCGCCGGCCGCGCCCCCGCCCTCGTCCATGGCTTGCATGGATTGCTCGCCTATCTGGTGCTGCTGAACTATCTGGTCGGCATCGTCCGGCCCGACCTGGGTTTGCCGCGCTACCTGGACGGGACCATCGCCCTGCACTCGGTGCTCTTCGCCATCCTGTTGGGCGGCATGGTCACCGGCCAGCGCGGCTTCGGCCAGGCGATTGAGCCGTTTCTCCTGCCCCGGCGCGCCCCGCAATGGGTGTTTGTCGTGCACGGGTTCGCGGCCCTGCTGGTGATCGGCACGCTGGGGTGGCTGAGCGCCATCTACCCGGTGGCGTTCGCTTTGGCGCTGCTGCAGGCCAGCGCCGGATTTTTCCTCTTTCATGGCGTGAATCTGCGGCCGAAAGCGCCGGGCGTGATCGTAATGTTTCACCAGAGCCTGGCGCTGCTGATCACGCTGGCCATCGTGTTCCGCTGGCACTAATGAGTCTTGCGTACCACTTACGCAATCCTCAAGAGGCGCGGGACGGGGCGCGTGCCGAGCGAAACAGCAGCAACGCAGCCCAGGAAGCGACCGCCAGAACCAGCAGGCGCAGCATGCCGAGCGGGAGCGACTTGACGATGAAGGCCGCCAGCAGCACCGCCGGCAAGCCGCCCAGGGCAAGGCCGGCGGCGGCCCGCGGTTGGTACGCGCGATCCTGCACAAAGCGCCGGCTGGCCACGGGCATGAGGAAGGCGGCCGAACCCATCATGATGGGAAACGCCGCGAGCGGCACCATCCCGAGCAAGCTGACCAGGATCATCGCGGGAGCGTAGAAGCCGACCCCCAGGGTATTGAGCGCTCCGAACACGCACGTTCCGGCCATGCCAATCACCAGCGGCCAGCCCCGCAGAAGGAGTTTGTCCCCCCCGGCGGGAAACCAGCCGAGCTGCCCGATGGCCATGAAAATCACTCCCGCCGCAAGTGCCGCCCCCATTCCCAACTGAACGGTTCGCCGCGGCAGGCGGGCAACGACACCGGCGCCCCACCAGGCGCCCACCACCGAGGCGGCGATCAGCAACGCCAGCGTGGTGAGGTCGACCCGAATGATGCGAATGAAGATGAAGGCTTCGAGAATGGTGGGCAAGGTGTGCCCTACGTTCATCGTGCCCGGGATCAGCTCGTCCGGGACCATGCGCGCCAGCTTGAAGATCGCGGTGGTCGTGGCGAACGACCCGATTCCCAGGGTGTCCAGAAAGTCGGTCAGGAACCCGGTCGCCAGGCCGGAGAGCGACGGACGCGCCGAGCCCCCGCTCGCGGCGGCCTCGCGCCGCCTCCTGCGGTCCTGGCGCAGGGCCGCCAGCCACGCCCAGAGGAATTGCCCGGCGAACCCGGCGAGAACCAAGAGAATGACGTCGCGGGCGGGCACGCTATTTGGGCTCCTCGGTGGTCGTCGCGGATGGCGGCGTTGGGTTCAGGAAATCGAAAACAGCGGCTTGCCGAGCACGTCCGCGCGCGGACGGATCCCCAAGCCCGGGGTGTTGCCGGCGGCGAGCCGCCCCGCCTTGCGCTCGGGCGCTCCCTCGGCGATCGAGACGGTCACGTAACTGTTGAAGTCGGTGGAGGTGAACAGCAGCGCGGGCGGCGTGCTGTGGGCCAGGTGGGCGATGGCCGCCGTTACGATATCCCCGCCCCAGGTGTCCTCGATCGTCAGTGCGATGCCCAGCGACACGCACAGATCGCGAATCTGACGCGCGCGGGTCAGCCCGCCGACCTTGGATATCTTGAGGTTCACCACGTCCGCGGCCTGGTCCGCGGCAGCGCGGACGACCATGGAGAGATCGCCGATCACTTCGTCGAGCACGAAGGGGCGATTGGTATGCCGCCGCACCGTGAGGCATTCCTCGTACGTCATGCAGGGCTGCTCGATGTACACGTCCACGTCGCGCAGGGCGTCGGCCACCCGCAAGGCTTGGTGCTGGCTCCAGCCGGTGTTGGCGTCCGCCACCAGCACGTCGCCCGGCTGCAACACCGCGGCGACTTGCCGCACCCGGCGGATATCCACATCGGGATCGCCGCCGACCTTGAGCTGGAACTTGGTATAACCCTCGGCGCGGTACTGCGCGACCCGGTCCGCCATCTCCGCCGGGCTCTGCTGGGAAATGGCGCGATAGAGCGGGAACGATTCGTTCCAGCGGCCGCCCAGCAGGGTGACCAGGGGCAGCCCGGCGGTTTTGCCCAGGATGTCCCAGCAGGCGATATCGAGCGCGCTCTTGACGTAGGGATGGCCGCGCATCGCCCGGTCCATGCAGTCGTTGACCAGCGTCAGCGCCGTCGGATCGGCCCCGATCAGATGCGGGCCGAGTTCGGCGATGCCCGCCCGCGCTCCGGCGGCATAGGCCGGCAGATACGCCGGTCCCAGCGGACACACCTCCCCGTATCCGGTCACCGCGGCGTCCGTGTGCACCGCGACCACGGTGGAGTCGAACACCTCAACCGAGTTCCCCCCCGACCATTTGTAGCTGCCCTCGCTCAGCGGCAAGTTCACCTGGAAGACCTCAATCTTGCTGATTTTCAATGTCGCTCCTCGTTCACCCCTGCGGTCGTTCTGCCCACCACCAGCGCGGTCGGCCAAGCCGCGCCAGTATACCCCGGGCGGCGCGCTGTGGCGCCGCCCCCTCGCCCCCTCGCGCCCCGCCCCGGCTGGCGTGGACACGGCAACCGTGGGACAATTGGCGGGTCAGCGGACGCTGCCAACCGCCAAGCGCCGCGCCCACCGGAGCGGCGTGCCGCGGGGCGGTGGGCCGGGTCTGCCGGCAGGTCGGCGGCAGCCAGGCAAGTGGCTGTAATTCCATGAGATGGGACGGTAGCTCAATTGGTAGAGCATTGCCCTTTTAAAGCCTCAAAGCGTGATATGTACCGTTCCGCACCACGCCGCATAATCCCGCAAATCGCCAGTGTTTGCAAGGCTTTTCTTCGGTGGCCTCTCCGCACGGCTCCGCACCGAACCGTATCACTTACGGATGCAAACCGGCACCAGAACCGGCACCAGAACCGGCACCAAGTCTGTCTACGTGAGCGGGCCGCCGCGCCCGCCAGGATGCCCTAGGTTCGCTCGCCGCGCCGCCGGGTAGCTGGGAGTCGGCAACAGTGCCAGCGAACGCGCCAAGGGCAGCGGCTCGCAAGGGATGGCCGCTATAAAAAGTGGGACCCCTTCGGCGATGGCCGCGGGAACCAGACTGTGCTCCCCAAAAAACCCAGGCGGACCGCCCGTAAAAACGCGGTGCGCGCCCGGCCCTTTGGTCCGGCTACGCAACCGGCGGTTCGGCTTCCGGCTCAGCGCCGGCGGGTAGTGCGCGTTCACGCAAGCGGGCTTCGGCCACGATGTCGCCAAGTTGTTTCGCGCTCATGGCCGAAGCGAGCGCCCAAGCGCGTTCGAAGCCGGAATTGCGCAATGCGGACGCTGCCCGCTGGCGCTCATGCTCGGCATAAACCTTGAACAGTCCCATCAACTGCGTGGCGTGGGCGGCGCAGGCGGCCACGGCGCCGCGTAGATCGCCGCTGCGCTCGGCCTTGCGCCCGAGCCGGCGAAGCTGGGTGCAGACGCCTTCCAGGCGCGCGAGCAGCTCGGCGGGCGCAACGCCGGCAGCGCCGTCAATGACCGTGGCGTCGCCGCCGCCCCCGGCTACTGGCGGCGCGGGGGTGGCGGCGGCCATGTGCCTCGCCTTGTGGCGGAGGATCGCGGTCTTGCTCAGGCGGTAAATCTTCCCAAGCTCGCGCAAAGGCGGGTAGCCAGCCAGAATGGCGGCCTCGGCCATCGCACGGTCGGGATGGGCGCAGACCGTGCAGGTCCGGCCGTGGCCACCTTGTCTCGGCATAGCAACCTCCAGGAACAGAGCAAACGTCAGCCCGGCGGGGACACACAACCCGCCGGGCCTCGCCCGCGCCGGCGGTCGGAGTGCCGCCGGCGCGGAACCTAGAACGTCACAGCCAACCGATCACGGGCGGTCGGTCGAAGTCGCCGTTTTCCTCCGCGCGCTTGGCCGCGGCGTCCACCAGGGCTTGATCCTGTTGGCCCAAGATCAGCCGCGCGGCCTTGAGCACCTCAATGTCAACCGGCTTCCGCGCGGCCTTCTGCGGCCCATCGGCCTTGGCAATCAGCATCACTTTTTTGAACGTTTCCATCTAAGCCCCCTTGTGTTTTTGCACGGCCACAACCTCAACGCTCGAACCCAAGTTCATGCGGCGGCCGGCGGCGAACATTCGCCCGCGAATCGTGCGGATGCGCTGCCAGGACGCCCCAACCAGGTTGCCGCCCTGCTCGGGTTGAAAACGCTCGGCCGCCAGCTGGCTCGCAACCTCGGCCATCGCCCACAGGTCGGCCGCCAGCGCCTCCCAGTGCCGCTCGGCGCTCTCCGTGGCATCCTGCATTTCGCGGGCCAGGGCGGCAAACTCCGCCGCATGGGCGGCGCGCGCACGCTCGATCACCTCGCCTTGGCGGGCGCCGTACAGGGCCGCCAACTTGGCCTTGGCCTCCACGTGGGCAGCGGTCAGGCCGTCGCGCTCGATTTGAAGCGGCCCGATGGCGCCCAGCGCAACGTCGGGGGCAAGCTCGGGGCGCTGGCCGGTAGCCACGGCGCGGGCGCTGGCCAGATAGGCTGAGTTCGCGCGCGCGATTTTCCCCTCCACGTCCTTGAGGCGCGCCGCCAAACTCTCGGCGATGGCTTCCTGCGCGCCTACCGGGTCCGCCGGCGGATCGAGCAGCGCCACCCCGGCAGCGGCCTCAGTCTCTTGGCTCTTGCGATGCTTCATACTGTCCTCCATAAGTATATCATAATGCGATAGTTAGTTGCGTGGCCTCCGCGCGGCCACCAGCACGGCGACGCACCCCAACAGCGCCGCGAGCAACGGCAGGCAGTCGCGGATCATGACGCCCACCCCCAATCCATTTCCCACGAAAGTTGCTCGGGCGCACACCAGGCCAGGCGGCCAGAGTTCAACTCGCGCATGAGTACCTCGCCGCCATTTGCCTGATACAGAACAAGTTCCGCAACAGCGCCGGCTGGAGTCCGCGCCCAGCTTCCCGGCTTCGGCAAGTCGCCGGTCGGCGGCGTGGTGGTGAACGCACGCTCCCCCAGCACGGCCAGCGTCACTCCGCGCATCCGGGCGGCGCGAGGGTCCGGCTCGCACGTGCCGCAATGCCACGCGCCGGCGGGGTCTTGCCAGTAGTACGGATCGTGCCCTTCCGGGCAGCGGCCCTCCGGGCGCTGGAGCAGCACCATCAGGTCAGCCTTGCGCTGGCGCAGCAGCGGCACCAGGCGCTGCATGTCCGCCGGCGGCAGGTCAACCCCAAGGGTGCCGTTCGGGTTGGGCGTCAAATACCCGCCAGCGCGCCGCACCTCGGCGAGCAACGCGACGGCGGACGGGATGATGGCTGGGTCTGTCATAGGTCGTGGTGGGCCTTTCCGGCCGGCGGCGCGAACAGGGCGCCTTGCTCCGGCTCGTCTTCCCGTTTTCCCCCGGCAAGGGGGGTTGAAACCGCAACAGCGCAACAACCCGCGTCTTTATTGGCTGAAACTTGGTTTTCCGAAGTGCAACACGTTCCTTCTGTTGCGCTTTGAAAATCGCCACTATCGCCAGTGTTTATGCGGCTTGTTGCGGTGTTGCACTTTGAAAGGGGGGTGTCGGGGGAAAGAGAGGGAATGTAGCGCGCCCAGGCGTCGGCAAACTGCTCGGCCAGGTAGCCTCGCGGCGTGCCGGATGCGGTCCGAATTACGCGCGGCTCGATCCCAAAATGGTGAAGCTGGCGGGCAAGCTGCGGCGCGGTCATCGCCTTTCCGCTGCGCCACTCCGGCCACGGGCGCGACTCCATCTCGATCAGCGCCGCCACCAGGTCGGCGGACGCCATCCGGTCCGCCTGCCGCGCCTCGAAGACCGCCCGCACGTCGGCCAGCAGCAGGACGCCCACGGCCTGCGAGTCCGCCGGCTCACCTCCACTCAGCGCCACCGCCGCGCGCCGCGCCCGCTCGGGCCACTCGCCGCCGGCGGCGTCGGCCAGCGCGAGCAGCGGCTCCCAGTTGTCGGCGGCGCGGTCGTTCATGCCGGGCGGCATCGCCGGGCTGGCGTCACAAATCGGGCTGTCGGTCGCGAACCGTGCCACCTGCCGCGCCAGCAGTGCCAGCCCCTCGCGCGCCAGGCGCGTGAGCTTGGCTACCGGTTCGCCGCTGCGCTTGCGTTGCAGGCGCACCTCGATGCTGCGGTCGGCCAGCGTCGGCGCCAACGAACCAATCAGGCCGACGGCCTGTGGGCACCAGGTGGAGTACTGCCGCGGTTCGAGGTTTTCGCCGGCGCAGCGCACCACGTATGCGCCGCCGCGTGAGTGGCCGCTGTTGAGCACGTTTCGCAACTCTTCGTTATCGCGGAGGAAGCTATCCGCTTCGTCTATCAGCAGGGTGGGGTGCGCCGCCTCAATCACGCGGTAGATTGCGGCGGCGCTGATGTTGCTGGCGGGAAGCGGTCGCGGCACTAGCGCCGCCAGCAGCGCCAGCAATGTGGACTTCCCGCATCTTGGCGTCGGCGAGGTGATCGCCAGCTTCGGCGCTATCCGCGCGCCGTCTATGCCGTGGCAGAAGACCACCCACAACGCCACTGCGTCCGCCTGCTCGGCGGTCAACACCACGTGGCGGCGGATGGTGCCGGCCAGCGTGGCCAGCAGCCGCGCGCCATCCACCGCCGCCGGCCACGGCTCCGGCGTGGGCAGCTTCAGCGCGCCGCCGCTGCCGGAGTCTGCCGCTGGCGTGCCGCCAAGGGCGGCGTCCACCACCGCCGCCGCGCCAGTCACCTTGCGCGCGCGCAGCACGTCCACGGCTGCGCCGCGCAGCGTCGCCCGCCGCAGCGCGTCCGGCCCCACCAGCTCGCCGTACTCGCGCAGCGCCTGCTCCAGCGCCGCCGGCTTCGGCGAGTCTGGGAGCGCTGCCAGCGCCGCCAGCGGATCGGCCCGCTTTGCCGCAACGGCGGCGGCAACGTCCGGTCCGACAAAATGTCCCCCAAGTGTTTCGTCGGCACCGAATAGCTCGGCGGCGGTAGGGGCA
>DAIDIF010000201.1 GCA_027451805.1 Acidobacteriota bacterium | reverse complement strand
GGCGGCGCCGGGCCTGGGCCAGGCGGGCGCGTCCATCGCGACGCCCGCGATGCGCCGCAACTGGGAGCTGATCGGGCAGCAGATCACGGACCCGCTGCTGGCGGCCATCGCGCGCATCTACCTGGGCACGCCCAGCAACTTCACCAGCATCATGGGCCTGCACAGCGCGGACGTGATCGTGCCCTTCACGGTGCTGCTGGCGCGGCCCTTCATCCGCATCGACACGCTGGCCATGTTCCTGCTGCAGACCGGCACGGAGACGATGATGACGGTGTTTGGCCAGCCCAACAGCACCTGGGGCGACGACCCCGGCACGCAGTCCTACGAGCTGACCATCACGTTCAAGTCGCGCACGATCGTGACGCGGCCGGAGAACATCATGCAGATCTTCAACAGCTTCATCTGCGGCTACGAGGGCGGCATGGGCGCCACGTTCTTCACGCCCGAGAAGCTGGCGCAGTACCTGAACCGCAACGACATGTCGGCGCCGCACCACAGCATCATCCCGATCCTGGAGCCCTACGAGCCGTACCTGCACGCGCGGCCCTCGTCGCTGATGTCGCTCACGGGCTCGTTCGCGGACGTGCGCCACATGAACAAGTTCCCGGACACGCAGTCGCTGGGCACCGCGGCGCACTACTACAACGCCGAGTACGCGTGCGCCATGTGGGGCTTCAAGGCGTACGCGTCGGGCGCGTACGCCGACGAGAACACGCACCACCTCTACAACTTTGTGCACGCCATGAACGAGGCGTCGCTGTGGTTCTCCAAGGTGGACTTCACCTGCTGGAAGGACCAGAGCCTGCACGTGCGGCCCAGCACCGGCGAGTTCACCATCATGAGCGAGGCGGACAGCGTGCTGCCCAACGACAAGATCGGGCCGGGCATGTTCAACTCGATGCGCGGCCAGTGGAAGACCTGGGAGTCGTTCGGCTACCGCAAGCCCACCAGCCGCTACACCTTTGTGAACTGCTGAGCAGCCGGGCGGGGAAGAAAGGAGGAGAAGAAGAAGAAGAAACCTTATTGAACAAATCGCATCTTTACCTGCCGTTTTTTTGCAAGCCCACCCCCCGGGGGGGGGTGGGGCGGGGCGCGTGCGGCTCGTTTTTTTTCATTGCTGCCGACGTGCCTCGCGGGCGGCGCGCTCCACGCGCGCCCGAAACTCGTCCGCGTGCGCCTCGGGCACGGACCAGGCGACGCCGCCGCCGAGGTCGACGCAGACGCGCACCAGGCACAGGCCTCCGAGCGGCGGCACGATGATGGTGGGGTCGAGCCCAAAGCGGAGGCGGGCCTCGTCGGCCTGGCGGCGCGCCTCGGCCAGGCGCGCCGCGATGCCGCGCGCCGCGCCCACCAGCAGCCCGATGCGGACCGCCTCGGCGTGCGAGGTGCAGCCCACCGCGCAGGCCAGCCGGCGCACGAAGCGCACGCAGCGCTCGCGCGGCGCGCTGCGGTGCGAGAGCGCGGCCTCCAGCGCCG
>DAIDIF010000200.1 GCA_027451805.1 Acidobacteriota bacterium | reverse complement strand
ACGCCGTCGGCGCCATCTTGGCGCTCAGGCTTTGATACTTGGTATCGGCGGAAACGCCCACCACCACGTAGCCCGCCTGTCTGCCGTCGTCGCCGCGGCCGAAGATGCGCCCGATCGGATCGCCCGGCGCCAGGTATCGCCGGGCAAACGTCTGGTTGACGACGACCGCCACCGGCGGACCGGCCGGCGCCTTCGCCGCCGGCGGCGTGTCCGGCCGCGCGACAAAATCCGTCGGCCGGAACTCCCGCCCCAGCCGCAGCGGGATGTGCAGGGTGGCGAAAAAGTTGAGCCCGACCGCCATCACGTCGCTCTCCACGCTCTTGCCCTTGGGCGTGATGTGAAAACTCGTCTCCCACAAATCGCCGCTCACCAGCGGCGACTCCGAGTAGGTGACGCCGCGCACCCCCGGCAGCGCACCGATATGGCGCTGCAGCCGGTCGTAGAGCTGGTTGACGCGCGCGCCCTTGTAACCGACGAGTTCCGGTTGGAGCTGGAACAGCAGCAAGTTGCGCGTGTCGAAGCCCGGATTGACGGCGCGCAGGTTGGCCAGCGTGCGCACCATCAACCCCGCCGCGGCCAGCACCACCGCGCACAGCGCCACTTGCGCGACCACCAGCGCATTACCCAGGTGCAGCCACTTCCGCCGTCCGCCCTCGCTATTGCCCACGGCATCCTTCAGCGACCGGCTGAGATCGCCGCGCGCCCCGCGCAGCGCCGGCGCCAGCCCGAAGAGCAACCCGGTGACCAGCGTCACCCCCAGCGCGAACAGCAACACGCGCGGATCGAGATGTAGCGTAAGTCCCAGCGGCTGGTACGAAGCGCCCGCCATCGCCGCCAGTAGCACGCGCGCGCCCCACAACGCCAGCGCCAGCCCCAGCAGCCCGCCCACCGCCGCCAGCGTCAGGCTTTCGGTGAGCAACTGGCGCGCGATGCGCCCGCCGCCCGCGCCCAGCGCCCGTCGCACCGCCAGTTCCTTGTGCCGCGCCTTGGCGCGGCCCAGCAGCAGCCCGGCCACATTGGCGCACGCGATCAGCAGGATCGCGCCGACGGTCCACATCAGGATGGTCAGCGGCTGCGTGAACTGCCCCCGCGCGCCGCTCAAGCCGGTCTGGGCGCTCTCGACCGCCACCCGCACGTCATCGCCCGGCTTGGCTTTTGGCTTCGGTCCGGCCAGCATCTCCCGCCGGAACATGCCGCTGACTTCGGCCTGCGCCTGCGCTGGGCTATAGCCGGCGCGCAGCCGCGCCAAGAGCACCAGCCAGATGGCGCCGGCGTCTTCCGATTGCGCCCGGAAGTCCGGCGTCAACTTCGCCCGTGCCGACAGCGGCAGCCACGCGTCGCTTACCCGTCCCGGCGTAAGGCTGGTGAAGCTGGGCGCCGCCACCCCCACCACCGTCACCGGCGTGTTGTTGAGCGCCAGGCTGCGTCCGATCACGCCGCGCGAACCGGCGAAGGCGCGCATCCAAAAGCGGTAGCTGAGCACCACCGCGATCGGCGCCTCCGGCGTGTCGTCGGCAGCCTCCAGCAGGCGCCCGGCCGCGGGCCCGACCCCGAGCACGGAAAAGTAATTGCCCGCCACATAGGCCGCGCTGACCATGCTCGCCGCGCCGTGGCCGCTGAGATTGAACTCCGAGGTCCCCCCCGACGCGGTGACCGCGCGCAGGCTGCGGGCCGAGCTCTGCAGCTCGCGGAAGAACGGCAGCGAAAACGAGCAGCTGCTGGCGCTGAGCTTGGTGAAGGTGTTATCGCAATCGCCGTAGCTCGAGCTACTGTGAAACTTGGGGTGGCGGTGCGCCGTCCAGCGCAGCAGCAGCAGCGTCTGCGGCGAACGCACCGGCAGCGGCGCCAGCAGCAGCGCGTCCATCAAGCTGAAGATGGCGGTGTTGGCGCCGATGGCCAGCGCCAGCGTAAGCACGATCACCGTGCTCAGACCGCGATGGCGGGCCAGGCTGCGGCGGGCGAAGCGGAGGTCCTGGCGGAGGTCGGCGGCGAAGCCCATGGTGTCACCTGTTCCTATAGGAACGTAAACCGGCGGCGGCGGTTAGCGTTGCACTTTTTTGCCAACTTTTTCATTCCGCGTGCGTACCGTTGGCTATGTTCAGCCTCCAACCCTGGTTCCTGGCGGCCCGGTCGCTGCGGCGGCGACCGGCCTATGCGCTGACCACGACTTTGGTGCTGGCAGTGGGCATCGGGGCGGCGGCGACGCTGTTCTCGATCGTGGACACGGTGCTGCTCCGGCCCCTTCCCTTCCCGCACGCCAACCGGCTGGTGCTGGTGCTGGAGGCGAACCCGGCGAAGCGCCAGAACGCCAGCCTGATCTCGCCCGCCAATTTGGCGGACTGGAACCGCAGGAGCCAGGCGTTCACGGCCATCGCCGGCGAGTACGCGGAAAACGACACTGACACCAGCGGGGCGGAGCCGTTGCGGATCGAGGCGGTGCGGGTGTCGCCGCAATACTTCCGGGTAATGGGGATGAAGCCGCTGCTGGGGCGGACGTTCACCAAAGTTGAACAGCGTGCGGCGCCGGCGCCCGGCGCGGCGGTGATCAGCTATGCCTTCTGGACGCGGCGCTACAACCGCAGCCCGCGGGCGCTCCGCCAGGCGCTGATCCTGGCCGGCGCGCGCTACCCGATTGTCGGCGTCATGCCGCGCGACTTCACCAGCTCGACCACCGACGCCTGGCTGCCGGCGCAGTTGCCGGCGTTTCTGCAGAACATGCGCGACGCGCGCTTCTACTCCGGCGTCGGACGTCTGCGCGCCGGCGTGACCGTCGCCCAGGCGACGGCCGACCTCGACCGGGTGCAGGCGCAGCTGGGCGCGAAGTTTCCCGCTACCGACGGCGGCTGGTCGGCGCAAGTGAGCAGCCTGAAGGGCTTCCTCGTCGGCTCATCGCAGGCCACGCTGTGGGCGATCTTCGCGGCGGTGCTGCTGCTGCTGGCGCTGGCGATCGCCAACATCGCCGGATTGACGCTGGCGCAATTGCAGGGCCGGGCAAGGGAGCTGGCCATCCGCAGCGCCCTGGGCGGCTCGCGGGCGCAGGTGGCGGCGACGGTGCTGCGCGAAGCCCTGCTGCTGAGCGCGGCGGCGGCGGCGCTGGGCGGCGGTCTCGCCTGGGCTGGCGTGCACGCGGCGGCCCACCTCGCCCCGGGTACGCTGCCTCGGATGGCCGAGTTGCGCTTCGACCCGCGCGGCTGGGCGTTCGCGGTGGCGATCAGCGCGATCGCGGCCATGGCCTTCGGCCTGGGCCCAGCCTTGGCGGCGATGCAGCCGAAGCTGGCCCAGCTCCTGGCCAGCCTCAATGCCGGCGCACCCGGCGGACGCCGGCGCCTGCAGCGCGTTCTCGTGGTGGCGCAACTGGCGCTGACCGTCCTGCTCGCCGCCGGCGCCGGCCTGTTGCTGCGCTCGTTGTACAACCTCTCCCGCGTCCATGCCGGCTTCGACGCCGCCGACGCCTTCACCTTCCACGTCGGTGCCGCGTGGAACGAGGACCGGGCGAAGGTCGGCGCCATGCAGGTGGCGCTGCTTCACGCCCTCCGAGCCCAGCCCGGCGTGGTCGCCGCCGGGTTCACCAACTTCCTTCCCGCCAGCAACGCCACGCTGCAGTTCCAGATCGAATTGGCCGGCTTGGCCGGCGGCCCGGGCGGCACCTACTCGGTCGGCGAGCGCACCGTCACCGCCGGCTACCTGAAAGCCCTGCGCGTGCCGCTGCTCGCCGGCCATTGGTGCCAGCCGCTGCAGAACAGCGGCATGAACGGCTCCGTCGAAGGATTGGTCAACACCGCCTTCGTCCGCAGTTACATGCACGGTGAAGACGTCGTCGGCCGGGCCTTTCGCATCGCGAGCGAACCCCGCCAGGGCAGCTCGCACATCGTCGGCGTCGTCGGCGACGTCCGCGAAAACAGTCTGGCCGAGGCGGCAACCCCGTTTCTTTACCTCTGTCTGCCCGCCGGCTCCTGGCCCGATCCGGATTACCTGGTGCGCACTGCCGGTGGGCCCGGCGGCGCCATGGCCGGCCTCCGCCGCTTGGTGGACCGCGTCGCCCCGGGCCGTGCGGTCTTCGGCCTGCAGCGCTTGGACACCACCGTCGCTGCCCGCCTAAAGCAACCCAAACTCGAGGCCCAGTTCCTCTCCCTCTTTGCCGGCTTCGGACTGCTGCTGGCTGCGCTCGGGCTTTACAGCCTGATCAGCCTGCTGGTGGCGGCGCAGCGGCGGGAGATCGGCGTGCGCATGGCCTTGGGCGCCCGTCCGGCCCAGGTCGCGGGCGTGGTGCTGGCGGCGACCGGGCGGCTGCTGGCCTGGGGCGCGGCAGCGGGACTCGTTCTGGCCTGGGCGGTCGACCGCCTGCTCGGTTCGCTCCTCTATGGCGTGCGGCCGCTCGATCCGCTCAGCCTGGCGGCGGCGGTGGGCGCCATGGCCCTGGTCGCGGGACTGGCGGCGTGGCTGCCGGCGCGGCGCGCCGCCAGCACCGACCCGCTCACGGCGCTGCGCGCGGACTAGGCGCTACAGCACCCGGATCACGTCCGAGCGGGTCAGGATGAACGTCTTGGCGGTCTTGAAATCGCGCACCAGCACGGCCGGGTTTTCGGCGGTGATCATCGTCGCGAGCAGATCCACCGGGGTGGAGATATCCACGAAGGGGAAGGCGGGCTGCATGATCGTCTCCAGCGGCTCGGCCTTGACCTCGGGGCGCTCGAGCAGAATGCGGTAGAGCTGCGATTCGTTGAGCGAGCCGACCAGGCGGTCATCGCGGGTAATGGAAATCTGCGAAAAGTCGTGCTGGCTCATGACGCGCAGCGCGTGCTCGATGGGCTCGTTGGCCTCGACCGAAAACAATTCGCCCGAAAGCCCCATCGCGACCAGGTCGCGGGCAGTGAGGCCGCTCTTTTCCAGAAAGCCGCGCTCGCGCATCCACTCGTCGTTGAACATCTTGCCGAGATAGCGCGAACCGTGGTCGTGGAAGATCACCACCACCACCTCGCCCGCGCGGAAGTGGCGCTGCAATTGCAGCACGCCCGCCATGGCCGCGCCGGCGGAGTTGCCGGCGAAAATGCCCTCCTCGCGCGCGATGCGGCGGGTCATGACCGCGGCGTCTTTGTCGGTGACTTTTTCGAAGTGATCCACGACGGAGAAATCCACGTTGCGCGGCAGGAAGTCCTCGCCGATGCCCTCGGTGATGTAGGGATAGATCTCGTGCTTGTCGAAGACGCCGGTCTCCTTGTACTTCTTGAAGATGGAGCCGTAGGTGTCAATGCCCCAGACCCGGATGGCCGGATTGCGCTCCTTCAGATAGCGGCCCACGCCGCTGGCGGTCCCGCCGGTGCCGACGCCAACCACCAGGTGATCGAGCTTGCCGCCGGTCTGCTCCCATAGCTCGGGGCCGGTCTGCTCGTAGTGAGCCGCCGTGTTGGAGAGGTTGTCGTACTGGTTGGCTTTCCAGGCGTTGGGAATCTCCTGCGCCAGCCGGCTGGAAACGGAGTAATACGAACGTGGATCATCGGGCTCGACGTTGGTGGGGCAGACGATGACCTCGGCCCCGAAGGCCTGGAGCGCGTCAATCTTCTCCTTCGACTGCTTGTCGGTGGTGGTGAAGATGCACTTGTAGCCCTTGATCACGGCGGCGATGGCCAGACCCATGCCGGTGTTGCCGCTGGTCCCCTCGATGATGGTGCCCCCGGGTTGGAGCAGGCCGGCGCGTTCGGCGTCTTCGATCATCTTGACCGCCATGCGGTCCTTGATGGAGTTGCCGGGGTTGAAGGTCTCGAGCTTGGCGTAGACGTCGGCCGGAATGGCGCGCGTGATGCTGTTGATGCGCACCATGGGGGTATGGCCGATGGCTTCCAGGATATTGGCGCAAACCTTGGGCACGGCTTCATTCTACCCGCTGTGGCCGGCGGCCCCGCGCAAGGGATCTCCAGGACACCGGATTTCGTGGCATACTCCACGCGAGTAGCTCATAAGGAGAGTTTTCATGCGCCCCCTACGGACTTTGGGCGGGGCCCTCGCCCTGGGCATGCTGACCGCGGCTGGGGCGCAAACGCCGCCCGGCAACAGCCGTCCCAAGACGATCACCGCAGCGCAGTACCGCCAGGCGGAACAGTGGCTGGGATTCAACACCGCGAAGTTGGTGTTCGGATTGAACATCCGGCCGGGATGGCTGCCGGACGGGCGGCT
The DNA here is from genome assembly GCA_027451805.1 of Acidobacteriota bacterium. Lineage (GTDB taxonomy): Bacteria > Acidobacteriota > Terriglobia > Terriglobales > SCQP01 > SCQP01. The sequence goes on along the minus strand of DAIDIF010000200.1, from coordinate 28,225 downwards.
GTGGTTTGCTTACACCACGCCCGCGGGCAACCGGTACGTGCTGGTCAATCCGGCGCGGGCAACGCGGGAACCGGCCTTCGACGCGGTGAAATTGGCGGCGGCGCTGTCGCGGGCTTCGGGGCACGAGGTCGCGCCGGGCAAGTTGGCGCTGACGGCGCTGGCCTTTTCGCGCGACGGCCACTACGTCTCCTTCACCAGTTTCCGCAAGCGCTGGCGCTGCGACCGCGCGGGCGCGGCCTGCCAGCCGGACGCGCGGCCGGCGCCGATCGAACCGGGCGGCGGACGCGGGTTCAGCGGGCGCGGCTTTGCTTTCAGCGGCGGCCGCGGTGCCAAGGAGCCACTCTCCATCTCGCCCGACCGCAAGCGCGCGGTCTTCATCCGCAACTGGAATTTGTGGATGCGCAACCTCGTCACCCACCAGGACACCCAGCTCACCTTCGATGGTGTGAAGAACTTCGGCTACGCCACCGATAACGCCGGTTGGACCTCGAGCAATCGCGCCATCGTGCTCTGGTCCCCCGACTCCACCAAGATCGCCACCTACCAGCAGGACCAGCGCAAGGTCGGCAAGCTCTACCTTGTGCCGGTGATGATCGGCCATCCCAAGCTCACCACCCAGATCTACCCCCTGCCCGGCGACAAGAACGTGATCATGATTCACCGGGTGATCATCAACCTGCCGGTGCAGGGACAGGCCCTGAAGGTGATCCGGCTGAAGATGCCGCCCGATTACCACCGCTCGACGATTTCCGACAACGTGGCGTTCGGGCCCGACCAGGACGTGCAGTGGAGCCCGCGCGGCAACCACTTGGCGTTCGTCTCCACCTCGCGCGATCACAAGGACGAGCACGTGCGCATCGCCGACGCCGCCACCGGCGACGTGCGGACCATCTACGAAGAGAAGGTCGCAACCCAGTACGAGGGCGGGCAGGATGGCACCACGTTCCGCTATCTGCCGCGGCTCAACGCATTCCTCTGGTATTCGCACCGCGACAACCTTGGGCAATTGTTTCTCTACAACCTGACCACGGGCAAGCTGATGAACCAGGTCACCTCCCTGCGTGACGGCAACGTGGACAGCGTGGTGCGGGTGGATCAAAAGGCACGCCAGGTGTACTTCATCGCCACCGCGCTGCCGGGCGGCGGCGATCCGTATTACCAGCACCTTTTTCGCGCCTCACTTGACGGCCGCCGGCAGCAATTGCTGACGCCGGAAAACGCGAACCACAACGTTGATTTCGCGCCCGATGGCCGATACTTCCTCGACACCTACTCCACTCCCGACGTTCCGCCAGTCACGGTGTTGCGCACCGCAAGCGGCAAGTTGGTGATGCGGCTGGAGAAAGCCGACATTGCACGACTGCTGGCGACGGGCTGGAAGCCCCCAATTCAGGTGAGAGTAAAGGGAAGGGACGGAAGGACCGATATTTACGGGTTGATGTATACGCCCTTCCATCTCGATCCGGGACGCAAGTACCCGATCATCAACCACATTTACCCCGGCCCCCAGACTGGAAGCGTCGGCACGCGTAATTTCCAGGCCAGCCGCGGCGACGCGGAGGCGCTGGCCAGCCTGGGGTTTGTCGTAGTGGAGCTTGATGGCATGGGAACGCCCTGGCGTGGCGAAAAGTTCCACGACACCTACTACGGTGACATGCGGGACAACACGCTGCCCGACCAGGTGGCGGGAATGAAGGAGCTGGCGGCGCGCTACCCCTTCATTGACATCAACCAAGCCGGCATTTATGGTCACTCGGGCGGCGGCGATGCCACCGCGGATGCGATGTTCCGCTATCCCGACTTCTTCAAGGTCGGCGTGGCGGAGAGCGGAAACCACGACCAGCGCGAGTACGAGGACGACTGGGGCGAGCGCTACCAGGGCTTGGATGTCCCCACTGCCGACGGCAAGACTACCTATTCCGGGCAGTCGAACGAAGGCGTGGCGAAGAATTTGCAGGGGCACCTGCTGCTGGCCCACGGCACGATGGACAACAACGTGCCGATGAACAACACCTTGATGGTGGTCAACGCCCTGATCAAGGCGAATAAGGACTTCGATCTGATCCTGCTGCCCAACGAACCGCACGGCTACGGCGCCGACGCCCCCTACATGATGCGGCGGCGATGGGATTATTTCGTGCGCTACCTGATGGGGGCGAAACCACCGCACGAGTTCCTGATGGAACAGCCGCCCAGGCCGGGACGGAGCAACTGAGGATGGCCCGCATTCCAAGATGTTGGTGACGAGCATGAACGCGGAAGGCAAGCTGCTGGTCGTGGACGACGAGCCCATGATCCGGGATCTGCTCTGCGCCTACCTGGAGGACAACGGCTTCCGCTGCGAGTCCAGCGGGAGCGTGGATGAAGCGCTGGCGACGCTGGCGGGAGGCGACATTGACCTGGTGATCTCGGATTTGCATATGCCGGGACGCACCGGGCTGGAGCTGCTGCAGGCGATCGGGCAGCGACATCCGAAGACGGCGTTTCTGATGGCCACGGCAGCGCCGGACACCAAGACCGCGGTGCAGGCCATGCGGCAGGGCGCGGCCGATTTTCTGGTGAAGCCGCTGGACTTGAAGCAGGTGCTGGTGACGGTGCGGCAGGCGCTGGATCGGCAACGGCAGGCGGCGGCGGCGGAAAGCCGGCAGCGGGAGATGGAACAGTTGCTGGCGGAGCGGACGCAACAGCTCGGCTTCGCGCTGCAGCAGGCGCAGAAGGCTTCGGCGGAGACGCTGCAGGCGCTGGCCATGGCGCTAGACGTGCGGGCGCGCGACGTGGCGGGACATTCGCTGCGGGTGAGCCGGTACGGGGTGGAGATCGCCTCGCGCATGGGCTACACGCCCGACGACCTGGGTCGGATCGAGCACGCCTCCTACCTGCACGACATCGGCAAACTGGGGATTCCGGACGCGATCCTGAACAAACCGGCGGCGCTGAGCCCGGAAGAGCAGGAGATCATGCGCACCCACGTGCAGATCGGCTTCGACCTGGTGAACCAGGTGCAGTCGCTGGCCACCGCGGCCGAACTGGTGCTGACGCACCAGGAGCGCTTCGACGGCAGCGGCTATCCCCGCGGCCTGGCGGGCGAGGCGATTCCGCGCGACGCGCGCATTTTCGCGGTGGCGGACGCGCTCGACGCGATGACTTCGGATCGGCCCTATCGCCGGGCGATGAGCTGGAACGAGGCGCGGACCGAGATCGTGAACCAGTCGGGACGGCAGTTCGATCCCAAGGTGGTGGAAGCGTTCCTGGCGATCCCGCTGTCGCGCTGGATCGAGCTGCAGCAGGAGCACGACGCCGGCGCGATGCCGGCGGCCGCCCGCGGCTAAGCCGGCGGCCGGCGGAAGAGCAGGACGCGCAGCCAGCCGCCCTGCAGGCGGCACTGGATGGCGCCGCTGCGGTCGGTGCGGAAGACGCGCGCACCGGCCTGCCGCAGCCGCGCCAGCACCGCCGGGGACGGCAGGCCATAGAGGTTGGCCCTGCCCGCCGAGATCACGGCAACCTGAGGACGGACCGCCGCCAGGAAGGCGGCGCTGGAAGAGCTGTTGCTGCCGTGATGGCCGACCTTCAGGACCGCGCTCGCGAGCGGCTCGTGCTGGCGCAGCAGCCAGCTCTCGCCGGCGGCCTGGGCATCGCCGGCCAGCAGCATGGCCGCGCCGCCCCAACTCACGCGCAGCATCAGCGAGTCGTCGTTGCTGGGCTTGGGCCCGGCCAAGGCGTTGGGCGGCGGCAGCAGAACGGCGAGGCGGCTGGCGCCGGCGAGGAAGGCATCCCCGGCGGCCAGGCGCCGGATCTTCACTGGACGGCCGGCGCGCGGCTTCCGCACGAGGCGCAGGAAGGAGCGCAGAGCGGGGTCGCGGGACGGCAGCGAGCGGCTGAGCCAGATTTCGCCGGGATGAAAGTCGCGCACCACCGTCGCCATCCCGCCCAGGTGGTCGTTGTGCGCGTGGGTGAGCAGCACCGCGTCGAGCCGGTGCAGGCCCAGCGACCAGAGGAATGGCGCCACGATCTCCTCCCCGCTGTCCCAGTGCGCGCTGCGCGGGCCGGCATCCACCAGCATCGTGCGCCCGTCAGGAAAGGAGACCAGGATGGAGTCGCCCTGGCCGACATCGAGGATGGTCGCCGCCAGGCCGGGCGGCAAGCGCGGCGGGAAGGGCGCCAGCGACACCACCAGGGCGCAGATGGCCATGATGCCGGTGATCGCGGCGAACGGCTGCCAGCCGCGCATGGGGGGCTGGGGCGGCTCCGGGCCCGGAGCCGGCACCCGCTTGGGCGGGCTGGGGCGCGCGCCTGCCCAGCGGCCGGCGGCCACGAGCCAGGCGGCAACGGCGGCGGCGAAGACAACCAGGAACCAGCCCGGCGGCGAGGGCGCGCGCCAGTTGGCCAGTGGCCAGCGCGCCAGCGCGGCGGCCACCGCGAGCAGGCCGCGCGCCGCGGCGGCGAGCAACGCGCCGGCGGCCACGGTGAATGCGCCGATGGACGATGCGGCCAGCGCCAGCCAGGCCAGCGGAATCAGGACGCCGGCGGCGGGCACGAGCAGCGCGTTGGCGACCACCGACCAGGGGCTGGCGCGGTGGAAATACACCACGTTGAAGGCGGCGAAGCCCAGCTGGAGCACAAGGGAGATCACGATCACGTCATAGACCGCCAGCAGGATGCGGAGCAGAACCGGAAGGAGGCGAGGCCAGCCGGCGGAGCGCAGATCGAGGCGCCACTGCGCCAGCCGCGGCGGAAAGGCCTCGTCATAGCCGGGGTTGGCGAGTTGGCGGATGGCCCGGCGCAGGGGATGCGAGGTCTTGAGCAGCAGCGGCAGCGCGATGCCGGCAAGCAGCGTGGCGGCGCCCAGCGACAGCTCGAAGCCGGGCGCGAACAAATCGAGCGGATGCCAGACGAGCAGAATCAATCCGGCGCCGCCGACGGCATTGAGCGCCTGGCGCTCGCGATACCAGACGCGGGCGCCGAAGTAGAGCGCCAGCATGAGCAGGGCGCGGAGGGTGGGCGTGCGGCCGGCGATGTCCCAGGCGTAGGCGGCGAGCAGCAGCAGCGTGACGGCGGAAGCGGCCAGCGGCGGAAGGCGCAGGCGGCGGCAGAGCCAGTACAGCAGCGCGGCCAGGATGCCGATGTGCAGGCCGGCGACCACCAGCAGGTGGTAGACGCCGTCAATCTGGAAGTCCGTGCGGGTGGCGTCGTCCAGGCGGGCGACGTCGCCCAGCAGCATGCCGCGCAGCAGGGCGTTGGCGCGGGGCGCGGCGCGGGGCGGCACGAGCTGGTCGAGGCGGCGGCTGAGCCCGCGCCAGATCGCGGCGCGCAGACGCGTGGCCACGCCGCCGCCCACCGCCGGCCATGGCTGCCAGCCCTCCAGCGGCAGCGTGGCGGTGAGTGCGATGCCCTGGCGGCGCGCCGCGGCGGCGAAGTCGGCGACGCCGGGATCGCGGTAGCGGGGCAGCGGTCGCAGATGCACGGAGGCGCCGAGACCGTCGCCGGCCCGGAGCCGCAACAGCGCGGCTTGCCACCGCGCGCCGCGGGGCGGATGGACCGGAGGGTAGGCATACAGGCGCACGCCGCCGGAGACGGGTGCCACTCTGGCCGAGGCCTTGTACGGTGCAAGCGTGACCGCGGCAAGGTCGAGACGGATGGCGGAGGGCTGCCCGCGATCCCAGAGCAGCTCGGGCGTGTCACGCAAGTAGCCGGTAAGGAAGATGCGGCTGCGCGGCGTGGTTTGCAGGCGCCGGGCAGCGCGCTCGAGCGAGGTCGCCGCCGCGGGCGCCGCCAACACCTGGCGGGCGCGCCAGCCGCCCAGGGCCGCGCACACCAACAAGGCAAGCACGGCCGCCGCGGCGCGGCGGCGAAGCAGGACGGCGGCGAGAGCGGAGACGACGGCGAGCCAGAGAACGGCGAAGGGCGCCAGCCAGGCCGGTCCGGCGGCAGCGGCGGCGATGCCGCCCGCAAACGCCAGCGCGGCGTAGAAGAGAGGCTGCATCCTGCGTCGAGGGTAACGTCGAGCTGCGGCTAGGGCTACCCACCCGAACCGGTGGATGGGGGTTTACCCAACCCTTTCGATCTCGGCGAGTTTAGGCGGGGGGACTTTTGCGTATCACTGGCGCTGGCATCGGTGCCAACAACGGCTTCGTTCCGCTCCGCATTCTCAGGGCAGTCCATAGGGGAAAAACACCCAGGCCTGGGTGCAATTACCCAGAAAACGCGAGTGGGATCACGAAAACGCCCAGGTACCGGCGGTCCATGGCTTGCAGGGGAAGCAGTAGGGGCTGGCCATGGCAACAGCATTGAAACCGATACCGGCGACGATACGCAGCATTTTGGCGCCGACGGATTTTTCCCCGTCCTCGGTGGCGGCATGCGACTTCGCCGCCGACTTGGCGCGGCAGTTCCGGGCGCGGCTGCACTTGGTGCACTTCGTGCAGCAACGGGATTACGGACTGCCCGTGCCGGAGACCTACGGCGATATTTATAGCGATCTCGAGCACGAAAGTGAGAAGGAACTGAAGGCGCTGACCGAGCGGTCGGCGATGGCGGGCCTGGAGGCAGCGACCCACCTCGAACGCAATGAGATCTCGGCGCGGATCAACTCCCTGGCGCGGGAAGTCCACACCGACGTGATCGTGGTGGCGAGTCGCGGCCGGGGCGGATTGGCCAGGCTGGCGTTGGGCTCGACCACGGCGGAGATCCTGCGCATCGCGCAGGCGCCGGTGCTGGTGCTGGGGCCGCAGGCCGCGCCACCGGCGCTGCCCTTTCGTCAATTGGTGGCCGCCACCGACTTCAGCATCTCGGCCAAGGCGGCGCTGTCGGCAGCGATCACGCTGACGGCGATCGGCAACGCCGGCACGCACCTGCTGCATGTTGCCAGTTGGGAAGAGGCGGCGAAGGAAGACTGGCCGCAGCATACCCGGAGCCTCGAGGCGCGGATGTGGGCCATGCTGCCCCCGGATGCGCGTTTTTGGGACATGGCGGAGACCAGCATCCGGCTTGGTCAACCCGCCGACATAATCCTGCAGGCGGCGGCGGAAGAGAATGCCGATCTGATCGCCATCGGCGCGAGCCGGGCGTTCGAGCATCCCTTGCTGCATGGCGCCCACAACACCGCCTACCGGGTGCTGCAAAAGGCTCCGTGCCCGGTGCTGGTAGCGCGGAAGTAGCCCATGGCAGCTTGGACCATACTAAAGGTTGATGGCCATCCAAGCCCAGAGCGTGCCCGAGAGCCGGACCGGGGATGCTGTCTTTCTCCATTTGCCGGGCGGTCGAATTTCCTATTGGAGCGTGGGCGCGGAGCGCACCTACGGCTGGAGCGCCGAGGAGGCGTTGGGGCAGTTCAGCCATGAGCTGCTGCAGACCGAGTTCCCCGCTCCGCGTGCGGAGATTGAGCGCCAGGTGCTGGAGCAGGGGGAATGGCGGGGAAGGTTGCGGCAGTGCCGGCGGGACGGGACGTGGTTCGTGGCGGACAGCCAGTGGGCGCTGTTCCGCGACGAGCGCGGGCAGCCGGCGGGAATCCTGGAAGTGAATGCCGACCTGCAACAACGTGCAGCGGCGGAGGTGCGGCATAAGCTGCGGCTGGCGGCCAGCGACCTGTTTGCGACGACCGAGGACTGGCGCGTCGCCGAGACGGCGTTGCTTCGTCTGGTCGGCGAAGTCGGCGGCTGGGCTTGGGGTGAGGTGTGGGACGTGGAAGGCGGCCAAAGCGCTTACCGCACCGCCTGGCAGCCGGGCACATCCGCGGTCCAGCGGCGCTACTTGCGTCCGGGCGAAGGGCTGCTGGGCCGGGCGTGGGAAACCGGCGAGGTGCAAGCCGGCGCGGAAGCGGACGCCGGCTTCGGGCTGACGCTGCCGGTGGCGGCGCGCGGGCGCGTGTCCCGCATTCTGGCCTGGCACGGCGGGCCGGAGGAATCGGCCAGCGAACTCTGGCAGAAGTTGCTGGCGGAGTTGGGCCATCAGTACGGCCTGATGCGGGAGCGGTTGCAGGTGGAGTTGGCGCTGCGGCAGAGCGAATTGAAGTTCCGCAGCTTGGTGGAAGCGGCGCCCGAGGCGCTGGTCATCGTGGACGAAGGCGGCCGGATCGTGATTAGCAATCGAATGGTGACCGAGTTGCTGGGCTACACCCGTGACGAATTGGCGGGACAACCGGTGGAGATGCTAGTGGCGCCGCGGCTGCGGGAGGCACACGCCGCGCAGCGTACCGCCTACAGCCACAACCCGAAGGCACGGCCCATGGGCACGGGGCTGGAGCTGTATGCGCAGCGCAAGAACGGCAGTGAGTTCCCGGTGGAGATCAGCCTCAGCCCGCTGCGGCTGGAATCGGGCCTGCTGGTCACCGCGGTCATGCGCGATCTCACCGCCCGCAAGCGCGAGGAGGTGGAGGCGGCCCGCCAACATACGCTGCAAATGGAGCAGGCGCAGCACTTGGCCACGCTCGGGGAAGTGGCGGCGGGGCTGGCGCATGAGATCAAGAACCCGCTCGCGGGCATGGCGGGAGCGCTCGAGGTGCTGCGGGACCAGAGCAGCGGCGAACACAAGGAGATCATGGCGGAAGTGCTGCGCCAGATCAGCCGAATCGGAGGGATTGTGGAAGACCTGCTGCACTATGCGCGCCCGCGGGCCCCCGATTTCCGCGCGACCGATCTGAACGCCACGGTGCGGATGGCGTCGCACCTGGCGGCGCGCACGGCGGCGCCGCGCCGAGTCCAGGTGATCTTTGAGGCGGGGGAGCTGCCGCCGATTACGCATGACGAGGATCAGGTGCAACGCATGGTGCTGAATCTGGCGCTCAACGGGGCGGATGCGGCGCCCGAGGGCGGCGTGGTGCGCATCCACACAGCGCTCGACGAGTTCGGCCGGGCCGAGATTCGGGTGCGCGACAACGGGCCGGGGATTCCGGCGGCGGCGCTGTCGAAAATCTTCCGGCCGTTTTACACCACCAAAGGCGGCAAAGGCAACGGCCTGGGCCTGCCGCAGTCCCTGCGGATTGCGCAACTGCACGGCGGGAGCATCGAGGTGAGCACGCAAGCGGACGTGGGCACGTGCTTCACCGTGCGGTTGCCGATTCAGGGACCGGCACAAAAGACGGAAGGAGCGGCCAACGCCGTCCATGAAGCCTAAGATACTGATCATTGACGATGAGAGCCTGCTGCGCTGGTCGGTGAGCCGGCGATGCGAGGAGTGGGGCTATGAGTGCGCGCAAGCGGCCGATTGCGCCGAGGCGCGGACGCGGTTGCGCGCCGACAGCTACGATCTGGTGCTGCTGGACGTGCGCATGCCGGACGGCAATGGTGTGGACCTGCTGGCGGAGATGCGGCGTGAACTCTTCTCCGGCCCCGTCATCCTGATCACCGCCGACCCGAAAGTGGAAGACGTGAAGACTGCCCTGCGGCAGGGCGCGTACGACTACTTGGTCAAACCGGTCCGATTCGACGAGTTGCAGGTGACGATGGCCAACGCCCTGGAGGCAGGCCGGCTGCGGCAGGAGGTGGCGACGCTGCGGCAGCAGGCGCAGACGTGGCGCGAGCGCGACGTCATCGGCAACTCGGCGATCATGCGCCAAGTCATGGACTACGCGCGGCGGGCGGCGGCGAGCGAGGCCAATGCGATTCTGCTGCAGGGGGAGAGCGGCACCGGCAAGGACTTGCTGGCGCAGTATATTCACCAGCACTCGGCCCGGCGCGACCGGCCCTACGTACCGGTGAACTGCTCGGCAATCCCGGAAACGCTGCTCGAGGCGGAGCTCTTCGGCCACGAAAAGGGCGCCTTCACCGATGCCAAGGCGATGAAAAAGGGCCTGTTCGAAGTCGCCGACGGGGGAACGATTTTTCTGGACGAGATCGGCGAGATGCCGCTGGCCTTGCAGAGCAAGTTGCTGCGCACGCTCGAGGACCAGACGCTGCGGCGGCTGGGCGGACTGCGTGACATCCAAGTCAACGTCCGCATGATTGCCGCATCCAACCGCAATCTGGAGGCAGCGGCGCAGGCCGGGCGATTCCGCGCCGATTTGTACTATCGCCTCATGGTGATCCCGATTTTCATTCCGCCGTTGCGCAGCCGGTCGGAAGACGTGCCGGCGCTGGCAGCGTTCTTTATCGAGCAGTACAACCGCCGCTTCGGCAAGAAGATCGAGGGATTGGCGCCCGCCGCGGTAGAGATGATGGCGCAGTACTCCTGGCCGGGAAATATCCGCGAACTGAAGAACGCCATCCAACGGGCGATGATCCTGGAAGATGGACCGCTGCTGCGTGCCGCCAGCCTGCCTTTCGGTCCGGAGAGCGACATTTCCACCGCAACTGCGTTTCCCACCGAGCCGGCGCCGGAGAGCGAAGCCGCATGGGAAGCGCAGCCCAATGGCCGATCCCTGCCGCGGCTACGAATTCCACGCGGCGGGACGTCGCTGGAAGGAGTGGAAAAGCAACTGGTGGCGGAGGCGCTCCGGCAATGCGACGGCAATCAGAGCCAGGCAGCACGGCTTTTGGATACCAGCCGGGATACGATCCGCTACGCGATGAAGAAGTATCATCTCGGCGACCAGGGCCAGAGCGGCGATCACAGCCAGAACGGCTGATTTCACCCGCATTTGTGGGGTATTTTGCGCAGCGAGTGCGTGGCAGGGCGCAACTCCGTTCGGACGACACTGGCATGCACCTAGAAAAACAAGCGGATGCGCATGGCAGACGATGTGCTTCCGAATTGGTGAAGGGCGGAAATGGAGCAGACGCTAGCTATGTTGTTTACCACTCCGGCAAGAACGCGGGCACCCGGCAGCGGAAAGGGTGCGCGAAGGCAGTGCCGGCGCTTCGGTGGCAGTTTCTGCCCCGAACGTCAAACCACCGCCGGCCGGCCGGCGTCGCACACGGAGGAACCCCATGAGCAGTGCGCTGCCTAAGCTGAAATCAGACGGGGCAGGAGTTGGTGAGCACGCGGCGCCGAATTGGGGCGTCAGTCTGGTGCCACGTGCAGCGATGTCGCTGCGGCGGGGGGATGCGCTCTTCCGCGCCGGGGAGCCCGCCCTCAACGCGTATTTTCTGGATTCCGGCTGGACGGCGCTGCAGCGCCTGTCGGCCGCGGGACGGTCGTTCACGCTGGCGTGGTGCGAACAGGGGGCGGCGCTCGGGCTGGCGGAGACGCTGCTCGGCCTTCCGTATCAGGCCACGGCGATCATGGTGACCGCCGGAGCGGTACGCCGGGTGACGCAGCAGGAGTTGCGCGCCCAGTTGCGTGCCGGAGGCCGTCCCGCGGAGGGATTAATGGAGGCGCTCAGCCGGAGCTGGAACGAGATGGCGGACCGGCTGGCGGCGCTGGGCTTGGCCGACAGCGCGCCCCAGCGGCTGGCCCATTTCGTGCTGGAGTGGGCCGCGGAAGACGGACACCGGCCGCCGCTGCGGCACGAAGAGATCGCGGCGCAATGCGGGCTGGCGCGAGAGACGGTAAGCCGGCTGGTATCGGAGTGGCGGCGCAACGGGATCGCGGCGGTACGCGGCGGGCGCGCGGTAGTGCGGGATCACGCCCGGCTGGTGGAGATCGAAGCGCAGGGCTGGCATCGAACAACAGTCTGACGAGGACGACGAGGGTGACCGCGACGTTGTACATGCGGCACTAGGGATAGTGTGCCATGGCAAAGACACTGAGCGGCAGTCGGCGGGGCTGGAGGGTGGCGGGTGTGGCGCTGGCGCTGGCGCTGGCGGCATGGGGACAGAAGCAGCCCGTGCTGCCGGCCCCGCCTTCGGTGGCTTGGCATACGCCAGCCTACAATTCCCAACTCTACGTTCCCAGCGACAAGGTGTGCGAAGACTGTCATCGGCCGGAATATCTGGAGTTTCAGCAGACGGCGCACGCCAAGCTGCCGATTCCGGCGGACAGGCAGGTCGGCGGCTGCGCCATGTGCCATGGTCCCGACCGCGCACATGTGGAAGCGGAAGACGCCGCTCGCGGCAGCGACGCCAAGGCGCTGGCGGCGGCGAAGCTGATCTTCGACTTCCGCACCGCCAACCCCAAGCAGGTGGCGGCGCGCTGCCTGCAGTGCCACGTCACCAGCAAACAGCAGCAGTTCTTCGATGTCTCCGCCCACATGCAGCACGGGGTGGCGTGCAACAGTTGCCACTCGGCTCACCTGGTCGAGGCGATTACCAATGCCGACGAGAAACCGCTGCCGCGCCCGCTGACCGCGGTCTACCAGGTGCCGCAACTGACCGTGGCGCAGGCATGGCTGCATGACGGACAACTGAAGCAGCCGCAGCCGGAGTTGTGCTATGGCTGCCACCAGAACATCCAGGCCAAGTTCGCACTGCCCTTCCATCACCGCGTCCAGGAAGGGCTGATGCAGTGCACCAACTGCCACACCCCGCACGGCACCATCACCGCCAGCCATCAGCTGAACGCAGCCATGTTCAACGCCTGCACCAAATGCCACATCGAGGTGCAGGGACCGTTCGTGTACGAGCATCCCGCGGTTTCCGTCGTGGGCTGCGTCGGCTGCCACAATCCCCACGGCAGCGTAAACCACTTCATGCTGGTGCGGCGCCAGACCCGCTTCATCTGCCTGGAATGCCACACCGGCTTTCATGCCCAGGCGCAGGTGCCGCACGGCCGGCTGGGCTTCCAGACCGGCGGCGACTGCACTCGCTGCCACATTGCGGTCCACGGTTCCAACGCCGACCCAACCCTGCTGCACTAACCCGAGAGGCGGCCATGTCCTTACGCAATCGTTGTGTCCTGACCGGTCTGGCACTGGCGGTCCTGGGGGGGGCCGCGGCGGCTCAGAGTAGGGCGGCGCTGGCTTCGCCGGCGGCGCCCGCGCCGGTGGCCGAAGTTCCGTTCTCCTTCTCCAACCAGGGCTCGGTCACGCTGGGCGAACGCTACGCCAGCACCAGCGGCTATGAACCGATGTACCTGGAGCTGCTGAACCTGCGCTCGGGGCCGCGGCTGATGGACTTCAACCTGTTCGGGGAGGCGACCGCGCCGCACCAGTTCGCCGACCACTACACCCTTACCGCGAGCGGCCTGGGGGGCGACCCGTTCCCGACGGCGCAGCTCAACGTCTCCAAGGACGGCCTCTACGCGCTCACCGCACAGTGGTCGCAGAGCTACTTCATCTATGCGCCCAACCAGAACGTGATTCTGCCGGGCGGGGTGCCGGGGCTGACCAGCGCGCACCAATGGTCCACGGTGCGCAAATTCGGCACGCTCAACTTTCAGATCTACGCCACTCGTAATCTGCGCTTCGGCTTGCAGTACTACCACACCAGCGACAACGGCACGACGATCACGCCGATGACGCCGAGCTTTATGGGGCAGGCTTACCCCACCTGGGGGTTCTTCTCGGGCCAAACCCCCTATTTGTTGTACGCTCCAGCCAATGACATCGCCGACCGCTTCACCGGCTCGATGGATTACACGCTGCTGCGGCGGTGGACGTTCCATTACGCGCTCGGCTATCAGACGCTGACCAACGCAATGACGTTCAACAATCTGACCGCGGGCCAGATCAGCATCAACACCGGCAGCGCGACCGCCGTGGATACGCCGTTAAAGAGCTTCTCCATGAGCCAGTTCCGCCAACTGACCACGCCGATCAGCGACTTCTCCTACACCGGCCAAGTGTGGGGCGCGGTCGACCTGCGCGGCAGCTACCTGTACGAGCGCTTTAGCGGACCGGCCAGCTACGACGAAGCCTTCAACGGCATCGCGCCCACCAGTTCCAAACTGACGGCGTTCGCGCCCTATTCGATCTCCCAGGGCGCGCGCGCGAACGTGAGCGAGCCGCAGCAGGTGGCGGCGCAAGGGCTGACCTGGAAGATCAACCCCTGGTGGTCGGTGGATGCCGACTACCGCTATACCCGCTCGACAGAAGACAACATGAGCGCGTTCGCCGGACTGTTTGACGGCGCGCCGCTGGCGAGCAACGGCAACACCGCGATCCTGTGGATGAACGGCATCAGCAGTTTCGACGCGCGCATGGTGTTCACGCCGCGGCCCTCGCTGCTGATCTCGCCCGGCGTGCAGGTGTTGAAGACCGATGTGGAGTCGGTATCCGGCGGCGTGGCTGATCCCGCGCTGACGCTGCGCACCAACACCGTGGTTCCCGAGCTCAGCGCCTACTTCCAGCCCTGGCAGCGGCTCAGCCTGCGCGGCGACCTGCGCACCTTCGACAACGGCTCCTCCTACACCGCCATCTCGCCCCACACCCAGACCGAGGGCATGCTGGCGCTGAAGTATGACGTCGGCGGCGGCTTCACGCTGCACAACACGCTGCGCCTGTCCAGCAGCCAGTTGCTCGACGCCAACTATCACGACCGCATGCAGGCCAATGCCACGCTGCTCAACTATCGGGTGAACGACCAACTCTCGCTCTACGGCGGCTTCAGCTACGACGGAATCCTGGCGCGGGGCAACATCGACTACCACGTCGGAACGCCGCCGCTGGCGAACACGCTGCGCGACCAGGAGATTGACCATGTCTGGCAGGCGGGCGTGCAGTGGCAGCCGCTGGAGCAGTTCGGCCTGCAGTTTACTGGCAACTGGGACCACACCAGCGGCACCGGTGCGATCACCAACGACCTGCCGCCGGCCTATGGCCCGGTGACTTGGCCGTACGCCACCGGCACGGTGTTCTATGACTTTCCGGTCATCGGCAAGTTGTCCGCCGATCTTACGCGGACGTACTACATCGAACAGATCGTAACCGGCAACAATTTCGGCGCAACGCTGTTCACGCTGCGCTGGACGCACCGCTTTTAGGAGGCGATTGCGATGAGCTTGCGGAATTGGGTTGTGACGGCGGCGAGCGCGGCAGGCACGGCGCTGCTGGCGGCGGGCCTGATGGCCGGCGCGCCGGCGGCGGGGCGGACGCTGCCCGGGGCGCGCGCCCAGGGCGGCTTCAACGCCCGCGACGTGTTTCTCAACAAGTGCGCCACCTGCCATGCGCGCGACGGTTCCGGCCACACCGTCAAAGGGCACAAGGACAAGGTGCAGCCGGTGGCCCAGACGGTGAAGAAGTACTCCGAAGCCCAGATGATCCAGATCGCGACCAAGGGCAAAGGCGCCTACATGAACGGCTTCTCCGACCAGTTCACGCCAGCGCAGATCAAGGCGCTGGTGGAGTATTACCGCTCGCTGGCGACGCAGCACTGAACGGGCGCGGCCATGAACATTCCGATCTGGCTGGGAGTGGCGTTTACCGCGCTGGCGGCGGTGCTGACGCTGCTGCTGGCGATCAAAAGCGAGCTGACGCGCAATGCGCCGGGGCGGGTGCTGGCGTTCCTGGTGTTGTTCATCCTGCCGGTGATGGCGAGCTGGGGCGGCTTCTCCGCGCAGATGAGCCGCGCCGAATCCACCCGGTTCTGCCTAAGCTGCCACGTGATGCAGGACTACGGACGCAGCCTGATGGTGGACGACCCCAGCTTCATCCCGGCGGTGCATTACCAGAACCATTTGGTGCCCACCGGCCACGCCTGCTACACCTGCCACACCACCTACACCCTGTTCGGCCCGATGGACGCCAAGCTCGAGGGACTGCACCACATGTACGTCGAGTATCTGGGCACCGTCCCCAAGCCGGCTTCGATCCGGCTCTACCACCCCTACAACAACCGCGAGTGCCTACACTGCCACGAGGGTATGCGGGCGTTCATGACCGAGCCCAACCACAACAAGACGCCCGGATTGATGGCCGCGATCTTGAGCGACCAAAAATCGTGCCTCTCGAGCGGCTGCCACGACACCGTGCACGACATCAAGGATCTGGGATATGCCAGCTTCTGGAAGCCCAAGCCCTAGCGCACCGGCGGCGCCCCGCAATCACCTGATCGAGCGGCGCATCCGCGTCGCCGCAGCGCTGGTGGCGGCGGGACTGGTGGCGCAGCTCGTCAGTTTCCTCTGGATACACCCGCTGGCGTTCATGGCGTTCCTGCTGATCGGCCTGCCGCTGGTGGCGGCCGGCATCGTGATGTTTCTACTGGCGATCCTGAAAGCGAGCCCGCCGGCGGCGTAGATTGCGGCCCGTGCCTCGAGCGCTTCCCTTCCCCCAGCCGCGCGACTGCGCGCGCCGCCTCACAGTAAACTTGTGAGCAGCAGGGATTCGAGGGGAAGATGCGTGTCTTCAAGGCAGGAATCGCGTTTCTATTGCTGAACGCCGCGGCGGGAGCGCAGCAGCCGGCGCCCTGCCCGGGCGGGCGGGTGATTACCGGCTTTCAGCTTTTCGTGGGCGCGGCGAACGGGCGTGGGCAGGCGCCGCTGGCGGTGATCAACCACCTCAACGCCGGCGACACGCTGCGCTATGTGCCCGGCGATCTGCCGCCGGCATGGCGGCGTTCGGCGAAAATCGCGGTGATCGCGGTGCCGGAGGCCAACGACGCCAGCGCGCAACTGAGCGTGTTTTCCGCGCCCGCGCGCCAGGCGGCGGTGTGGCGGATGCCGGCGGCGGTGGGAGCGCTGGCCTTCCTGTTCGGACCCAATGGGCTGAATCCGGGCAAGACGCGCTCGCTGCTGACGCAGCATCCCGAGCTGGTGGCGCACTTCACCGCCTACGCTGCCGAGGCCTCGCGGGTGGAGGCGCTGGTGGCGCTACTGGCGCGGTACGAAGCTTCGCCGCCGGGCACGCTGGATTTGGATGCCATGCTGAAGCAGTACTCGAACCAATTCGGCGTGACCATGCCCAAGGCCAACCCCGCCCTGCCGCCCGATCAGGAGGCGGAGGTCATGCTGGCGGCGGTGGCGCCGCCGACGGCGCAGGAGGGCCCGCCGGCGCACGCGGCGCTGCGCGCCGGCGGGACCAGCACCGCAACCGCTCTCGCGACCCTCTACTTCGCCCCGGTGATGGGCATCGCGAACGACGCGTTGCCCCTGTTCCGGGCGCTGCACCAGACTATGTTTCCCGGCACCGAGTTCCAGGGTGCCTTTGCTCAACCGGGCGTGCCCGGAGATGAGGAATCGCACTTGTGCGGCGCCGACACCGCCGCGCCGCCGGGCAAGCACACCGTCTATATCTGGATGTCGGACCTGCCCGGCGGCGAAACGCCGAGCGTGCGGCTGGCGAAGGGCACGGCCGCCGTGGTGGCGGCCGACAGCCAGGCCAGCCTGCAGGTGACCTGCGCCACAGTGGGCGAGCTGCGCGACCTGGACCGCAGCCGGCGGTGGAAGCTGGTGGCGGCCAACGGCAAGGCGACGCCGGTCCCGGTGACCGTAGCCGCCGGCCCGCTGCGCGACACGCTCACCCTCGACCTGCGCCACGTGGCGCTGCCGCTCGGCGACTACCGCCTCGCGGCGCTCTGGGACTGGACCCCGGTCACCGTCCAGGGCAAGGTCGCGGTGCGCCGCATGGCGCGCCTGGCCAATGCCCGGCTGGCGCCGGGCGCGGCCGATCAACTGATCGCCGCCCAGGGAACCGTGCCCGTGACGCTGGAAGGCGCCGACTTCGAGTTCGTGGATAAGGTCGAGCTCGTGCGCGCCGGCGCGCCTGCCCGGCCGCTGCCCTTCACGCTGGCGGGGGGCGCCGTGGGCGCGGCCCGGCCGCGGCTGGTTGCGACCGTAGCTGCCGCCAAGCTGGCGCCCGGCGCCTACACGCTGCGGCTGGAGCAGGCCGGCGGCGAAACCCGCGACATCCCAGTGACGGTGCTGCCGCCCAACCCGGTGCTGGCGCCGCTGCGGGCGAACGTGCAGGCTGGCGCGCAGCCGCTGGTGCTGCACGGCCGCCACCTCGAACGCATCGCGCGCATCACCGCCGCCGGTGCGCGCTTTACCCTGGCGCCCGTTGCGGACGTGCCCGCCAGCGGTCTGAGCGAGCGTCCGTTGACCATCACCCTGGGGCCCAAGGCGCAGCCGGGTGAGACGCTGGCGGCGGCGGTGTATGTGAAGGGGCTAAGCGCTCCGCTGACGGTGGCGGATGCGGTCAGTGTCCTCGGCCCGCGGCCGGCGATCCGCGGCGTGTCGCAGTCGGTGGCGGCCGGCGGGACGGTGCAGCTCCTCGCCGGCGAACTGCCGGCCGATGCCACGGTCAACTTCGCCTTTCACGTCGACCATGCGCCGGCGCAACCGCAGATGGAACTGCGCTGCCGCCGGCCGGACGATCAACTCCCGGATGTCATGGGCCCGGTGAAGCTGCGCCCCGGCGAGAGCGATGGCGCGGAAGAGCTCGACGCCGGCGGCGATGGCTTGTTCTACCTGGCCGCGGTGCCGGGCAAGATTGGCGCCCCGGGCTGCCAGCTGCAGCTGAAGGTCGCTGACGCCGCCACCGGCGCCTCCCGCCCGGTGACGCTGGGGCGGATCGTGGAGCTGCCGGCGATTCAATCCTTCACCTTGTCCAACCGTAGCCCCGCGCCCGGCGAGTTCGCCGGCCGGCTCACCGGCGACAACCTGCAGCTCATTGCCGCCACCGGCTGGAACGCCGTCCACGGCGTGCCGGTGCGGGCGATTCCGATGCGGGTGGCCGGCGCCGCGCCGGGCCAGGCGCTGGCGCAGACCCTGGCGATCGCCCTGCCCTGGCCCCCGCCCGAGCCCCACGCCCGGCTTTACATCTGGCTGCACGGCGAGCAACAGGGCCGCAAGACCGCCGTCCGGCCGTAGGCCCGTCCGCGCCAGGCGATGCTCAGCGCGCCAGCGCCGCGCGGATCGCCTGCCGCAGCTCGGCCTGCCGCTGCACGCCGTAATAAATCTGCCGGACCCTGCCGTCGCGGCCGAGGAGAAACGCCGTCGGCAGGCCCTCCATGCCGCCATAGGCGGCGGCGACCGGGATGGTGCCGATCGCGATCGGATAGCTGATGCCCAGCCGGCGCGCCACCGGCCGCACCACCGGCGCCCCGCCGTCGTCAAGCGCCACGCCCAAGACGGTGAAGCCGCGGCCGCCGAACTCGCGTTGCAGCGCGATCAGCTTGGGGATCTCCTGCCGGCAGGGCTCGCACCAGGTCGCCCAGAAATCGAGCAACACCACCTTGCCCCGAAACCGCGCCAGCGCAACGTGGCCGCCGCGCAACCCCGCCAGCGTGAACGCGGGCGCCCGCTGGCCGATCTGCGGGCCCGGCGCCGGCGGTGGCATCACCGGAATCTGCGCTCCGGCCAGCGCCGTCAGCGCCAGCGCGAAGAGTGCGGCGCGAACGCGTTTCACCGGCTGCCGGCCCCGTGCTGCATCGCGTAGCCGCGCGCGCCCCAGTCGGTGCGGAAGTTCTGCGCCATGTGCAGCACCTTGACGTTGGTAAAGCCCAGGCGCTTCAGCAGGCTGAACGCCGGGCGGATGTTGGGGCACATCGCCCACGGGCAGCAGCCGCAATAGAGCACGATCGCCTTGCCACGCGGCAGGGGTTGCACCAGCCGGCGCAGCGCCGCGCGCCCGGCCGCCGAGGAGGCCGGACCGGCGTAGCGCGCACCGGCGATGTGGCCGCCCTGGTAGAGCACCGAAAAGCCGACGCAGATCACCAGCGGCTTGGCGCCCGCTTTGGCGGCGAGCGCGTGCGCGAGCGCCGCCGGCTGCACGACTTGACTGGCGGCCCAGGGGTCGGTGGGGGGCGCGGGTGCGCCGGCGGAGGATGCCGGCGTAAGAATACCGATCAGCAGTGCTGCGGCGAGAATCGTCAGCCAGGTCCGTGGTTGGGATCGCATAAAGTGCACCTCTGACCATGGTAGCCCGCTCCCGCTAGGGGCGCGCTACGCGGTGAGATCGAGGTCCCAGGTCTGGGCGACGAGGTCGTGGCCGAAGCGGTGGTGCGGTTCTTCCTGCGTCAAGCGGAAGCCGGCGGCCTGGTAGAGTTTTCGCGCCGAAGTCAGCACGCTCTGCGTCCACAGCGTGACCCTGCGGTAACCCGCCTGGCGGGCGAAGGCGACGCATGCGCCGACCAGCGCTTGGCCCAGCCCCAGCCCGCGCGCGTGCGGCTCGACGAAGAGCAGGCGCAACTTGGCGGTGTCGGGCTGGTCGGGATGGCGGACGAGAAAGACGTGGCCGGCGTGGCGGCCGTCAATCTCGGCTATCCAACAGCGCTCCCGCGCCGGATCGAAATGATCGAGAAAATCGCCGGCAATGCGCGCCACCAATGCCTCAAACGACGCATCCCAGCCAAACTGCGCGGCATAGCCGGCGCCCTCGCTGGCCACCACCGTGCCCATGTCGCCCGGCCGGTGCGCCCGCAGTTTGAAATCCGGCGGCGACGGTTGCGGCCCGCCGGCGACGGCGGCATCTTCCATCATGGCGAGCGCGGCAAGAAAGCGCGCCCGGCCGGCCGCGGACATCGCCTCCAGCAGCGCTCCGCTCTGCTCGTCCGCCCTCCGGTCGAGCGTGGCGAAGGCGGCGCGGCCCCGCGCCGTCAGCAGCAGATGCGCGCCGCGGCGGTCGGCCCGCGCGACGCTGCGGCGTAGCAGGCCGCGGCGCGCGAAGCGGGCGAGGATGCGGCTCAGGTAGCCGGCGTCCAGGCCGAGCGCAGCGGCGATCTCCTTCGCCTGCGGGCGCGTGCGCGTGGCCAGCTCGTACAGCACGCGGCCTTCCGCCAGGCTGTAGCCGGTGCGCAGGTAGCCCTCCTCCAGCGTCCCGATCCAGCGCGTGTAGCGCCGGTTGAAGCGCCGCAGCGCGGCGACGCCATCCGCGGCCGGGACGGGCGAAGGCAAGGGCATGGGGCAAGCCTTGCACGGTTAGTTGACTCTGTCAAGCATGACCGGCCCGATCACGACCGATAGGCCGCCGCGGTCGCCCGGATGCCCTCGTCGTACGGCGTGGCCGTCATCTTGAAGGCGAGCGAGATTTTTTGTGAGTCAAACAGATACGGCGCTTCATTCTGGTAAAGCATCTCGTGAACCTCTCGCGCCTGGGGGTCGAGCAGACCGCCCAGCCGCACCATCCATGGCTCCAGTACCCGGTACTTGGCCTCCACGCCCAGCGCTTCGGCCGCGGCCCGGATGAAATGCCTGCCGGTGGGCGGGTTGGGCGCGGTGGGCAGATGCCAGGTCTGGTTCCAGGCGGACAGGTCGGAAACCAGCCGCAGCAGCGCCCGCACGGCATCGGGCACGTACGTGTAGGCGTGCGGCTCGTCGTCGCTCGCCAGGCACGTCGCCGCCTTGCCCTTGTGCAGCGGGTCGAACACCATCAGGTTCGGAAGCCCGTGCGCGACGCCGGGCCCGTAGAAGTCCGCGCTGCGCGCGATCATGGCGGTCAGGCGGCCGGCTTTCCACTCCTCCATCAGCATGGTGGCGACGCGGGCGCGGATCTCGCCCTTGCGGCTCGCCGGGCGGAACGGCGTGTCCTCCGTCATCGCCCCATGCACGCGGCCGTACATGTACACATTGTCGAAAAACACCAGCCGCGCGTTCGCGCGCTTGCAGGCTTCGATCGTATTGGCCATGACGCGTGGCCACGAGTCGGCCCACACCCGCCGATCGTACGCGAGTCCGGCGGTCAGAAACGCCACCGAAGCCCCTTGCACCGCGGCCACCGTTTGCTCTTGATCGGTGAGATCCGCCGGTGCCCCTTCATACTTACCCGCGCGCCGGGTCGCCCGCCGGCTCACCAGCCGGAATGGAGTATTGGAAGCGGCCAGTTGCCGGCAGAGTTCATTCGAGATGGCGCCGCCGGCGCCAAGGATGGCGATCATGGGAGACCTCCTCTTCGCGATCCAGGCTCCGAGCCTGAGACGAGGGGGGAGGTGGGGCAACCAGGGGACGCGCCGGTAACCCGGCGCCGCGAACTCCGCCAGCCCATGACTCCATGACCGGCGGCCTCGCGTGTATGAATGCAGTCTACCGCTGCCGACGTTGCCCCGGCAAGCAAAGAGCCCGCCCAGGCCTGCCTGGGCGGGCTCTCGGCGCAGCGCGCCCCGCGACTAGCGGTTCGTCGCCCCGCCGGTGGCGGCAACGTCGGCTTGCAGACGTTTCACCGCCGCGTCGGCTTGCGCGATATAGCCGTTCGCCACCTCGACCATGGAGACCGTCGGCGCCACCGGCGCCTGGCCTACCTGATTCGTGATCGCGGACAGCCAGGAGCGCAGCCGGGGAGGATAGACCAGCGCGCCCTCGCCGGACTGGATCTTGAGATCCACGTAGGCGTTGATGGCATCGGTTAGCTTATCCACCGCCTGACTGTTGCCCCCCGACTTCCGCAGCGCCGCCCGCGCGTCAATCGCCTTGTTCAGGTTGACGTCGAGCTGGTTGACCGCGCGGTGCAACCGCATCAGCAAGTCGAACTGTTGCTCCAGATCGGCCTGCGTGGAGTGCCACCGCGGATCGAGTGTGACCGTGAACGCCTGCTTCGGCGTGGTTTGGCCGTCGTAGGTCAGCGCGACGTAGTAGGTTCCGGGCACCACCTCCGGACCGATCGGCACGGAGGCGGAGAAGCCGGTATTGAAGATGCCCTTCACGTCCACCGCGGTCGGATAGCGCAGATTCCACTGGAAGCTGTTCATGCCCGCATGCAGCTTCGGCGCCCGCCGCGGCGGCCCGAATCCGAACGGGTTGCGCATCGGCTTCTCGGGCAGCGATATGCTGTTCACCACGTTGCCGTTGGCGTCGCTGAAGGTCAGCTTGACCGGCGCGCCGGCGGTGTAATCCGACGGCAGATGGTAGAACACCGCCACCCCGGGCGCCAGATGCTGGCCGCCCGCGCCGCCGCCGAACCCGCCGCGGCCGCCCTCGGTGATCCAGGCCTGCTGCGGCTTGAACACGTACGCCGCGTCGCGGCTCACGTTGGCACCGTTCAACTGCTCCAGGAACTGGAGATTGTCCAGCACCCAGAACCCGCGCCCGAAGGTCGCCAGCACCACCGCGTGCTGCTCGGGCTGGATCTCCACGTCGTTGACGCGCACCGCCGGCAGATTCAGCTTCAGTGGCTGCCACTGCTGGCCGCCATTCAGGCTGAAGTAGACCGACGCGCTGGTGCCCGCGAACATCAGGCTGGGGTCGCTCGGATCAAGCCGCACGCTCTCGATGTACTGGTCTTGCGGCAGCCCCGCGGTCAAGGCAGTCCAGGTCTTGCCGTAATCCGTGGTCTTGTAGATGTAGGGACGGAAGTCGTCCCAGTCATACCGGCTCGCCGACACGTAGGCCGTGCCCGCGTCCGTGCGCGAAAGCTCGATGCAGGTGATCGTGGACCAGGTCGGCAGCGCCGGCGGCCGTACTGGCGTCCAGTGCGCGCCCGCATCCCGGGTCAGATAGACCAGCCCGTCGTCCGAACCGGTCCAGATTTCGTTGCCGTCCTGCGGCGACACCGCAATCGAGGAGATCGTGTCAAACATCTCCTCGCCGGTGACATCCGCGCTGATCGGCCCGCCCGGCCGCGCCTGCTTGCTCTTGTCGTTGCGCGTCAGGTCGGGGCTGATCGCCTTCCAGTGAAGACCCTGATCCAGGGTCTCGAACAGCACGTTGGCTCCCATCAGCAGTTCGTGCGGGTTGTCCGGCGAAAAGATGACGGCGTGGTGATTCCAGCCGTAGCGATACTTGATGTGGGCTCCCGCCAGGCCGAACTTATACTCCGGCCAGGGGCTCACGTTGGTGGTCAGCCCCATCCGGCGATTCTCCCGCATCTCCTGGCTGTAGTACCCGCTGCCGTAGCTGATCCAGGGCTTGCCCGGCGTGGGCACGTCCCAGCTCATCTCGCCCCCGGTCACCGTCTTCCAAACCGCCGTCGGCGCCGCGCTCGAACCGTCGTTCGAGCCCCGGTCCTGCTGCGCGCCGTAGATGTGGAAGGGGAACTGGTTATCCAGATTGGCGTGATAGAACTGCCCGGTCGGCTGGTTGTTCTCCGAACTGAAGGACTTGCCGCCGTTGAGCGTTACGGTTGCACCGCCGTCGTTGCCTTCGATGAAAATCTGCGGGTGGTTGGGATTGATCCACAGCACGTGATTGTCGCCGTGCGGCGGCCGCAGCGGAATCAGCTTCTTGCCCGCGTCGTGCGAGACGTAGACGCCGACGTTGGGCAGGTAGATGGTGTTGGCGTCCTTCGGGTCCACGTAGACGTAGCCGTAGTAGAAGGCGCGCTGCGTGATGTCCATGCTGTTGTTGACCAGCCGCCACGTCTGCCCGGCGTTGTCGGAGCGGAACAGGCCGCCCGCCTGCCCCTTGTACATCGCCTGAATCAGCGCATAGACGACGTTGGGATCGCTCGGCGCCACGGCGATGCCCACCTTGCCGAAGATGCCGGCGGGCAGGCCGGGGCGGTGGGTGATGTTGGTCCAGGTCGCGCCGCCGTCGGTCGTCTTGTAGATGCCGCTGCCCGGCCCGCCGCTCGAAAACGTCCAGTGCCGGCGGTACATCTGCCACATCGTGGCGTACAGCACCTGCGGATTGGACGGATCCATCGCCAGCGTGATCGCGCCGGTGTTGTCGTTCACGAAGAGGATCTTCTTCCAGGTCTGGCCGCCGTCGGTGGTCTTGTACACCCCGCGCTCCGGGTTGGCCGCCCACAGGTGGCCGAACGCGGCCGCGTACACCACGTCGGGATTGTTGGGATCCACGGTGATCCAACTGATGATGTGCGTGGCGCCCAGCCCGATGTAGCTCCACGTCTTGCCGCCGTCGGTGGACTTGTACATCCCATGCCCGGTCAGCTCGGTGTTGCGGGGCGCCGAATCGCCCGTACCGACATAAATGATCTTCGGATTGGAGGGCGCGACCGCCACGGCGCCGATGGCGCCGGTCTTGAAGTCCTTATCCGAGATGTTGCGCCAGTGCTGGCCGTAATCGGTCGTTTCCCAGACGCCGCCGCCGGCCGTGCCCTGATAGAAGAGATTGGGCTCGCTGGCGACGCCGGCGACCGCAGTCACGCGCCCGCCGGTAAACGGACCCACGCTGCGCCAGCGCAGCGCGCTGGTCAGCGCAGTCGCCGGCATTTGCGCGGCCAGCGCCAACGGCAAAACCAGGGACAGACAGGAAAGCTGCAAAACCTTACGGGTTCTAGACATGGCGGATGCCTCGCTTGAGATGGAAGATGAATTGCGCCTACCGAACTCCTGGTTGTCGTCTGCGGGGGATCAGACGCTGACGGCGCCCGGCCGCTCCGGCAGGGCGCTGGCCGCGGAGTCCAAATACCTCCCGGCCCGACCTATGCACTCTCTTACCGCCCGAATAATCCCGCAATTCGCCGCTGCATGCAAGACCTTTCTGGAACGGCAGGACCGCCGCGACATCGCCGCCCGCGCGCCGCAGCGTGCCGCCGCTCGACCGGCCGGTCGGGCAAAGCGCATGCGCAACAAGCAATCGGGAACGCAAAGCCAGTGAGAACATCTGGCGGAGAGGGGGGGATTCGAACCCCCGGTACAGCTTTTGACCGTACAACGGTTTAGCAAACCGCCGCCTTAAGCCACTCGGCCACCTCTCCGCGACGTGTCCTCATCATAGCAAGCTGCCGCGGCCCCGGGTAGCGCGGCCCGGGGGTGGCCGGGAACGCCGCCCGGGGCGCTCGTCTACACTATCGCCGTGGCTGCGGAGAGGCTCTACCACGCCGATTCGTTCCTGCGGCGCTTTTCCGCGCGCGTGACCGCCGTGCGCCCGGCGGCGCCGGCCCGCGCCGGCGAGGCCGGCTGGGAGCTCGCGCTTGACCGCACGGCGTTTTACCCGGCCGGCGGCGGCCAGCCCTGCGATACCGGCCGGCTGCTCCCGGCGCCCGCCGGCGGCGCGAGCCTCGAGCGGGAGGTCGTATCCGTGGCCGAGGACGACGGCGGCGAGATTTGGCATGCCGTGCGCCAGCCGCTGGCTCCGGGCACGCCGGTCGAAGGCGAAATCGCCTGGAATCGCCGCCTCGACCACATGCAACAGCACAGCGGCCAGCACCTGCTGTCAGCGGTCTTTCTCAGCGAACTGGGCGCGCCGACGCTCTCCTTCCATCTGGGCCCGGCCACCTCCAACATTGATCTCGCTGCCCCGCCGTTGCCCGAGGAGGCGCTGGAGCGGGTCGAAATAGCCGTGAACCGCATCGTCGCCGAAGACCGCCCGGTGCGGGCGCGCGTCGTGACGCGTGCGGACGCCGAGGCGCTGCTCCAGGCGGGCACGCTGCGCAAGCTTCCCGAGCGGCCCGGCGCCATCCGCCTGATTGAGATCGAAGCCTGCGATCACAACGCCTGCGGCGGCACCCACGTGCGCTCCACCGGCCAGATCGGCGGCCTGTGGCTGCGTGGCACGGAGAAGGTCAGCCGCGGCGTGCGCGTCCACTTTGTCTGCGGCTTGCGCGCCGTGCGCGCCGGGCGCGCCGATGCCGCGGTGCTGCATCAGGCCGCGGAGGCGCTCTCGGTCGGCGCCGCCGAGGTCGCGGCGGCCATCGCGCGGCTCAAGGCCGAGGCGAAGGCCGCGGACAAGGAGCGGCGGCGGCTGCGCGAGGCGCTCGCCCAAGCCGAGGCGTCCCGCCTGGTCGCAGCCGCCCAGGCCGGCGGCGGCACGCGCATCGTCGAGGCCGCCTGTGCCGGTTACGACCGCGATGAGGTGCGGCTGCTGGCGGCGCGCACCGCGGGCGCCGCGCCCCGCATGGTCGCCATCCTGAGTTCGGGAGAGCAGCCCAGCGCGCGCGTGGTCCTGGCGCGCAGCCCCGATCTGGCCTTCGACTGCGGCGCGCTGATGCAGCAAGCCCTGGCTGAACGCGGCCTGCGCGGCGGCGGCGCGGCCGACCTCGCGCAAGCCGAGGTCGCCGCCGGCGACGCGGCGGAATTGCGCGCGGCGCTCGCCGCCCGCGTGCGCGCCGTCTCCGCCTGAGGTTCGGCCCCCGCGAATCAATACCGCGCTCCCGGGCGGCCGTTGTTCTATAGTTGTCTAGGGCTAGACGGCTATGGGTAAGGGCAAGAACGAACTGCAGGGCACCCTGGACCTGCTCATCCTGAAAACGCTGGCCGTGCGCGGGCCGGAGCATGGCTACGCGGTGGCCTCGCACATTGACCGTGCCTCGGGCTCGAGCCTGCGCGTCGAGGAGGGCTCGCTCTATCCCGCGCTGCACCGCCTGGAACAGTCCGGCCTCATTCGCTCGGAGTGGCGGCCGAGCGAGACCGGGCGGCGGGCTCGGTATTACGAGCTGCGCCCGGCCGGCCGGCGGCAACTGGAGAAGGAGCAGGCGCGATGGGGGCGGCTGGTCGCCGGCGTGGCGACCGTGCTCGCCCAGAGCTAAAGCAGGAACCGGCCATGGGCTTCTGGCGGAAATTGCGCAACACGCTGCGGCCGGGCGGCCTGAACGGCGAGGTCGCCGACGAGCTCGAGCACCATCGCGCCCTGCGCCGCCGGGAGGGCCTCGGCGCTTGGCGCTCTCCCGGCGCCGAGGAACCCACGCGCAACGCCGACATCTTCGCCTGGCTCGAATCCTGGCTGCTCGACCTGCGCCACGCCGCCCGCCTGCTGCGCCGCAGCCCGGCGTTCACGCTGCTGGTGGTCGCATCGCTCGCGCTGGGCATCGGCGCCAACGCGGCCATCTTCAGCCTGATCAACACCGTGCTGCTGAAGACGCTGCCGGTCCCGCGGCCGCAGCAAATCTACCTGCTCACCTCGACCGACGGCGTCCATCCCGTGGAGGTGTTCTCCTATCCGGTGCTGCGGCGGATGCAGCGGGCGGCGGCGGGGCAGGCGGCGTTGGGAGCCTTCAATCAAGCCGGCGCTCTGCCGCTGGCGCGGCGCGGTGGCCGGTCGTTACCGGCGGTGACGCAGCTGGTATCCGGCGGCTTCTTCGCGGGGCTCGGAATTTCGCCCTGGCGCGGGCGCTGGATCGAAGCGCGCGACAACCGCGCGCTCGCCGCCTCGCCGGTCGCGGTGCTGAGCTACGGTTTCTGGCAGCGCGTCTACGGCGGCGCGCCCATGCTGGGGCGGACGATCACGCTGCGGCGCACTCCGCTCAGCGTCATCGGGATCGCGCCGCCGGGCTTTACCGGACTTGACCCCGCCGATCCGGTAGACGTGTGGGCGCCGGTGATGATGCAGCCGGCGCTGGGCGCAGGGGGCTCGGTGTGGAGCGTGGGCGCGGACGACAACCGGCCCTTTCCGCCGCAGGAAGGCGAAATGTGGCTGCACGTGTTCGCGCGGCTGCGGCGGCCCCAGGACGCGCCCGCGCTGGCGGCGGCGCTAAGCGCGCCGCTGGCGGCCAGCGTCCGGCGCATCGCACCGGAGCGCAAGCTGGCGCAGCGGGTCACGCTCGCGCCGGGCGGACGGGGCGGCAATGGGTTGCGCCGGCAGTACACCGCGGCGCTGGGGCTGCTGCTGGCGATGGCGGCGCTGATGCTGCTGATCGCCGTCGCCAATGTGGCGACCCTGCAGTTGGCGCGCATGGTGCGGCGGCGGCGCGAGATCGCGGTGCGCGTGGCGA
>DAIDIF010000199.1 GCA_027451805.1 Acidobacteriota bacterium | reverse complement strand
TCCTCTTCGACCGCGCTGGAGTGGGTCTTGTGCTCGGTGTGGCCGAGGGCTGCAAGCGCGTCCAGAACGACGCGCGATTTTACCTCCAGCTCGCGGGCGAGATCGTTAATGCGAATCTTGGCCATGATGTTCGGCGGTTAGAGTGTCTTCTCCGGTGGCGGCTGGGGGCGGGGTTGGGCGGTTTCCGGCGCGCTGTCCTGCGACAGCCGGGCGGCGGCTTCGGCGCCATCTTCATCGGCGTTGGCCTGGGCTTCGGCGGACGCCGACTCCGCCGCCGGCTCCAGTCCGTCGCGTGCCGGCACTTCGGCTTCGTCCGCCGGGGGCGTGTCGAGCACGCCGCGCTCCAACTCCGCCTCCAGTTCCTGGCCGGTGGCGTCGAGCTCGCCTTCCGGCGTCGCCGTCAACTCCGGGCCGGGCTCGCTGGCGTCGGTGGCCTCGGCCGCCGGCGATTCCAGCACGCCGAAGAACTGGTTCACCGCGACGAAGATCTTCTCGATCGCCTTGGGTCCGATCCCCGGAATCTGCTGCAACTGCTCCGGCGTGCGGCTGCCCAGCTGTTCGACGGTGGCAATGCCCGCCTGGCTCAGCGCCGCCAGCATGCGCTCGCTCAGCCCGGTGAGCTGGCTCAGCGGCGTTTCCGCGACTTCGCCCCCGCCCACCAGCGCCGCCATCTGTTCTTCGACCTCCCGCCGTTTCTCCTCTTCGCTCTTGATGTCAATTTTCCAACCCAGGAGCTTGGCGGCCAGGCGGACATTCTGTCCCTTCTTGCCGATGGCAAGCGACAGCTGGGTGTCGTCCACCACCACCTCCAGATGCCTGCCCTCCGGGCTCAGCACGCTCACCCGCCCGATCTTGGCCGGGCTTAGCGCGTTGGCGGCGAACTGGATCGGGTCTTCGCTGTACTCGATGATGTCAATCTTTTCCCCGCGCAGCTCGCGGATGATGCTTTGCACCCGCATGCCCTTCATGCCCACGCAGGCGCCGACGCAGTCCACGTCCTTGTCGCGCGAAAACACCGCGATCTTGGTGCGCTCGCCCGCCTCGCGCGCCACCCCCTTGATCACCACCGTGCCATCGTAAATCTCCGGCACCTCGGCCTCGAACAGCTTCTGCACCAGCGCCGGATCGGCGCGCGACACCCCCACCTGCGGCCCCTTGGCCGCTTTTTCCACGCCCCGGATGACCACCCGCACGCGCTCGCCCGGGGCGAACGACTCCAACCGCGACTGGTCGCGACGGCCGAGCAGCGCCTCGGTATGCCCCAGCTCCACCACGACGTCGGGCCCCTCGTTGCGCTTGACCGTGACGTTGACCACTTCACCGATGCGACCGGCGTACTCGTTGTAGACCGTGTCGCGCTCGGCTTCGCGCACCTTCTGGAAAATGATCTGCTTGGCCATTTGGGCGGCGATCCGCCCCAGGCCCTCGGTGGATTTCTTGATGCGAACCTCGCCCCCTACCTCCGCGCGCGCGTCGAGCGCCCGCGCCGCTTCGAGCGAAATTTCCAAGTCGGGGGCGGTGACCGTCTCCACCACCTTCTTCACCGCGAAGACCGAGATCTCCCCGGTGTCCTTGTTCAGCACCGACTCCAACTCCTCCAGCGTCTTGAGGTGCTTGCGGGTGGCGGCCAGGTAGGCGTCCTCGACCGCGCTCACCACCACGGCCGGGTCAATGCCCTTGTCGCGGCTCAACTGCTCGACTTGTTGGTACAGTACGCTTGCCATAACACTCCCGCTGCGATTACCGGCCCGCCACCGCTTGCCCGGGTCGCTCCCGTGATTCGTTCGGCCGGCGGGCTCCGGTGCGGCGCCCCCGGCCGGCGCCAGCTGCATGTGGTTTGCCCGGCCGCTGCGGCTGCGGCCACAGCGGCGCCAGCCGCGCCTGTTCGATATCCTCCCAGGCGATGCTGATCGAGGCGGGGGGCGCGGTTTCCGGCCGCAGCCGGACGCCGGCGGTGTCCTGTCCCTCCAGAATGCCGATGAAGCTCCGGCTCCCCTGGCGCGGGGCGCGCGTGCGCACCGCCGCGCGCTGGCCGGCAAAGCGCTCAAAATCCGCCGGCTTGCGCAGCGGCCGGTCCAGCCCGGGCGAGGAAACCTCGAGCGTATACGCCGCCGCGCCGGCCGCCGCTGCGGCATCCATACCGTCCAGCGCGGCGCTCAGCGCGCGGCTGGCGCGCTCGCACTCCGCCAATCCGACGCCGCCGGGTTGGTCCACGTAGACGCGCAACAGTTGCCCTTTGCCTTGCCCTTTGATCTCCGCCAATACCAATTCCAGGCCCTCGCCCGCCACTACGGACTCGATCAGGCTCGCTAAGCTGGGCGTGAGGTTCATCTCTAATTTTCGGCGCCAACAAAAAAGTGGGCTTGCGCCCACCGGTACTGCGGACCTGCCCGCCCAGCTGCGCCGGCGAGCCCTTGCGTATCCCCATCATAGCGCAAACCGCCGGCTGCCGCCAACCACTCGATTCCTCTATGCTGGCAGTGCATGCTCGCCCCCTGCGCCGTCCGCGAACGCGATTCCGCCGGACGCCGCTACCCTGAGCCCGCCCATCCCTATCGCGGGGAGTATCAGCGGGATCGTGACCGGGTGATCCACGCCCGCGCCTTTCGTCGTTTGGAGAACAAAACCCAGGTTTTTTCGCGCCGCTTCTCCGACCATTTCCGCACCCGGCTGACCCACACCCTGGAAGTGGCGCAGATCTCCCGCACCGTCGCCCGCGCCGCCGGCCTCAATGCCGACCTGGTGGAGACCCTGGCGCTGGCGCACGACCTCGGGCATCCTCCCTTCGGGCACGCCGGCGAGCACGCTCTCGACCAGCTCATGCGCCGCCAGGGCGGCCAGTTCGACCACAACCTGCAGGCGTTGCGCATCGTCGAGCAGTTCGAGGTGCGCTACGCCGCATTTCCCGGGCTCAACCTCACCTTCGAGGTGCGTGAGGGCCTGGTGAAACACTCCCGCGACTACGCCCCCGGCGGGTTCCCCGAATTGGCGGAGTACGAGCTGGCGTTGCGGCCGCCGCTGGAGGCGCAGATCATTGATCTCACCGATGAAATCGCCTACGGCGCCGCCGACCTGGACGACGGCATGGAGGCGCGGTTGCTCGATCTCGACACCGCCGCGGCCCACGTGCCGCTGCTGGCGCGCCTGCTCGCCCAGGTGGATGCCGCCTTCGGCCGGTTGCCGCCCAAGCTGCGCTTCAACGAAATGCTGAAGCGGCTGCTCGATTATCTGGTCACCGATCTGATCGAGACGCTGCGCCGCGCCATGGCGGGCCTCGATTCGGTGGACGCGGTGCGGCGCCAGCCGTGCCGCCTGGCGGCGTTTTCGCCCCAGGCCGACACCGAGCGCCGCCAACTCAAGCAGTACCTCTACACCCACCTCTATCACCATCCCCGGCTCTTGGACGAGAACGCCCGCGCCGAAAGCGTGGTCACCGAGGTATTCGAGCGCCTGCTGGCCCAGCCCGAGGCGCTGCCCCCGGCCTATCGCGAGCGGGCGGAGCAGGCCCCGCCGACGCGCGTGATCTGCGACTACCTGGCCGGCATGACCGACAGCTACATCCGCCAATTGCACGCCAGGCTGAGCGCCGCCTGAGCGCACCGCCCGTCCGCCGGCAGGATGCCCGCGCTGGCTCGCCCGGGTTGGCGTTTTGTATACTGGCAAGAGTTATGGCGGAGCATGAATCCCACGCAGAACCCAGCCTAAAGGTGAGCGACCGGCGGCATTTCACCGAGAGCGGGGAACGCCGCGCCGGCGTCGAGGCCTCGGTCTTTGAAGAATCGCCGGCGCCGCCGCCGGCGGAGCCGAAGGCCAGCGGCAAGCCCGCCGCCAAGGCCCCGGAGCCGCCCGCTCCGGCGCCGCCGCCGCCCGCCGCCGCG
>DAIDIF010000198.1 GCA_027451805.1 Acidobacteriota bacterium | reverse complement strand
GCTCGCCGGTCCCCAGCCCGTCACCCAGCTCCCCGGCGAGCACGACCGCATGGTCTACATCCCGCTCGGGGTCGGCGCCGTCATCCCGCCCTGGAACTTTCCCATGGCCATCACCGCCGGCATGACCTCGGCGGCCATCGTCTCGGGCAACACCGTCGTGCTCAAGCCCTCGAGCGACGCGCCCACCATCGCCGCCAAGTTCGTCGAGGTCCTGGAAGAGGCCGGCCTGCCCGCCGGTGTGGTCAACTTCGTCACCGGCGGCGGCTCAACCGTCGGCGAGGCGCTGGTGGTGGACCCGCGCATCCGCTTCATCTCCTTCACCGGCTCCAAGGCGGTTGGCCTCGACATCAACCGTAAGGCCGCCGATACCCCCAAGGGCCAGAAGTGGATCAAGCGCACCGTGCTCGAGATGGGCGGCAAGGACGCCATCCTGGTGGATGAGGACGCCGACTTCGACGCTGCCGTCGAGGGCGTCACTGTTTCCGCCTTCGGCTACCAGGGCCAGAAGTGCTCCGCCTGCAGCCGCGCCATCGTGCACGAGAAAATCTACGACCGCTTCGTCGCCGCCCTGGTCGAGCGCGCCAAAAAGATCAAGGTCGGCGACGCCGCCGATCCCGCCAACTATATGGGCCCGGTCGTCAACGAGCGCTCGCTCAACAACACCCTGCGCTACATCGAGATCGGCAAGCAGGAGGGCCGCCTGGTCCATGGCGGCGGCCGCGGCGATGCCGCCGGCTACTTCGTCGAGCCCACCATCATTGCCGACATCCAGCCCACTGCCCGCCTGGCGCAGGAGGAAGTCTTCGCCCCGGTGCTGGCCGTGATCAAGTGCAAGAGCTTCGAGGAAGGCTTGGCCATCGCCAACAACACCGAGTACGGCCTCACCGGCGCCGTCTACACCCGCGATCCCCAAAAGCTGGAGAAGGCCGCCGAGCAGTTCCACGTCGGCAACCTCTACCTCAACCGCAAGTGCACCGGCGCCATGGTCGGCGCCCACCCCTTCGGCGGCTTCAACATGTCCGGCACCGACAGCAAAGCCGGCGGCCCCGACTACCTCCTCCTCTTCACCCAGGCCAAATCCATCGCCAAAAAGCTCTAGCCGCGCGGGCCGACCCCCTCCGGTTCCTGCCCCAGCTCCACCCCAAACCGTTCCGCCACCGCGTCCTGTATCCGCCGCGCCAGCGCCTCCACTTCCGCCGCGCTCGCGCCCCCGTCGTTGACGATCGCCAGCACGTGCTTGTGCGAAAGCCGCGCCCGGCTGCCCGCGATCCGGTAGCCCTTCGCGAAGCCCGCGCGCTCGATCAGCCACGCCGCCGGAACCTTCACCTGTCCGTCGCCCGCGGCGAACCGCGGCGGCTCCGCCCCCGCCGCCCGCGCGATAGCCTCTGCGTCCGCCTCCGTCACGATCGGGTTCTTAAAGAACGACCCCGCGCTGCGGCTGTCTGGATCGGCGGCGTCCAGCACCATGCCCTTGCTCCGCCGCAGCGCCAGCACCGCCGTTCGCACGTCGCCCAGCGCCGCCGCCCCGCCGCCCAGCCTGCGCTGCAGTTCGGGATACCGCACCGTCGCCGCCCCGCCCGGCCGCAGCCGCAGCCCCACCGACGCCACCACGAACCGTCCGCGGTCCGCCCTGTTGAATCGGCTGGCGCGGTACCCGAGGCCGCACTCCTGCGCGCTCAGTTCCACCCATGCCTCGCGCCCCGCGTCCCAGGCGCGCACCCGCTCCAGCACCTCGCCCACGTCCTGCCCGTACGCGCCCACGTTCTGCACCGGCGTTGCGCCCACCGTGCCCGGAATCCCGCTGAGGCACTCGATGCCGGCCCAGCCGCGCGCGACGCACGCCGCCACCAGCGCGTCCCAGTCCTCGCCCGCCGCCGCCTCCACCTCGCCCCGCTCGCCGAAGTGCACCCCGCGCAGTGCGATGTGCGCCGCCAGCCCGCCAAACCCGGCAGCGCTCACCAGCAGATTGCTGCCCGCGCCCCACGCCAGCCACGGCAGCCCGCGCCCGCGCGCCCACGCCACCGCCTCCGGAATCTGCGCCTCCGCCGCGATCTCGGCCGCGAACCGCGCCGGGCCGCCTACGCCCAGCGTGGTTCGCTGCCCCAGCGGCTGATGCTCCTCAATCCGCACCTGAGCAGAATAATCCAGACGCGGAGCGGAGCCGCTATTTCCCGCTGCCGTTGCCGCCGCCGCCCAGATTGTCGGTCAACAGCTTGATGTCCACCCGGCGGTTGAACTGCCGCCCTTGCAGCGTCGAGTTCGGCTCCGCCGGCTGGTTCTCCCCCAGCCCGATCAGGTAAATCCGGTGCGGCGCGATGTTGTTCGCCTCCAGGTAGCGCACCACCGAAGCCGC
>DAIDIF010000197.1 GCA_027451805.1 Acidobacteriota bacterium | reverse complement strand
CGCGCTGGGCGCAGCCGGCGCGGCTGCGGCGGCAGGCGGCGCGCCGCGGCTGGCGCTGCCAGCTCAGCCCGGCGGAGCGGCGGCTGAAACGCGCCTTCGATCTGGGGCTGGCGCTCGCCCTCGCCCTGCCCGCCGCGGTGGTGATCGGGGTGGCCGCGGTGGCGGTGCGGCTGGAATCGCCGGGCTCGCCCTTTTACGCGCAGCCGCGCCTGGGCGCGCACGGGCGCCGCTTCCGCATGTGGAAGCTGCGCACCATGGTGGCCAACGCCGCCGCGCTGGAGCGCGAGTTGGCGCATCTCAACGAGCTGCCCTGGCCGGACTTCAAGATCCGCCACGATCCGCGCATCACCCGCACCGGCCGCCTGCTGCGCCGCACCAGCCTGGACGAGCTGCCGCAGATCTGGAACGTGCTGCGCGGCGAGATGAGCTGGGTGGGGCCGCGCCCCACCAACTTCGGGCTGGAACGCTACGCCCTCTGGCACACCGAGCGGCTGGCGCTCCCGCCCGGCATCACCGGGCTGTGGCAGGTGCTGGAGCGCGCCCAATGCGACTTTGACCAGCGGCTGCGGCTGGACCTGGCTTACGTGCGCGGCTGGTGCCTGCGGCTCGAGCTGGCGATCGTGTGGGCCACGCTGGCGGCGGTGGTGGGCGGGCGCGGGGCGTACTGAGAGGGGAGGCGATCATGGCAAGCGCGGTGGCGGCCGAACGGTGGAGCGCGGGGCGGTGGTGGCTGCTGGGCGCGGCCACGAGCCTGCCACTGCTGGCGGCGGCGGCGCGCGATCCGCTGCACCCGGCGCTGATGATGGCGGCGCTGCTGGGGCTGGCGGCGGGGGCGGGGCTGGTGCTCGCCAACCCGGCTTGGGGCGCCTGCGCGCTGATTGTAATCATCTACTGGAACGCCTCCGACGTGATCACCGACACCTGGGGCTTCGCCTGGGTGCTGCGCCTGGCGATCGCGGGCACGCTGGCGGCCGCCGCCTGGGACCTGCTGCTGGCGCCGGGGCCGCGGCGCGGGCGCTGGCCGGTGCTGGCGCCCTTCCTCGCCTATGGCGCGGCCCAAGCGCTGGCGGCGATCGGCGCCCACGATGGCGCCGCGGCGCGGGGCGCGCTGGTCGAGTACGGCAAGGCGCTGGCGGTGTTCTACCTGGTGGCCAACCTGCTGCGCTCGCCGCGGGCGCTGCGCTGGGGCGTCAACGCGGTGCTCATCGCGGTGGTGCTGCTGGCGGCGCCGGTGATCTACCAGGGCGTCACCGGGTCGGCCAACACCTTCTGGGGCTTCGGCGCGCGCCTGTACAAACAGATCGTGCCGGGACAGTTCGGCTGGCGTCTGGGGGGGGCGATGGGCGACCCCAACTTTCTGGCCATGGTGCTGGTGGCGGCGCTGCCGCTGGCGCTGCTGCAAGCCTTGGAGAGCGGGGCGCGCTGGCCGCGCCGCGGCTTCGCGCTGGCCGCGGCCGGGGCGGCGCTGGCGGCAACGCTGTTCACCTATTCCCGCGGCGCCTTCGTCGGCCTGGCGGTGGTGCTGGGCGTGCTGGCGCTGCGTCACCGGCGGCGGGGCTGGCTGCTGGCCGGCCTGCTGGCGGCGCTGCTGGTGGTGCTGGCGCTGCGCCCCCAGGACCTGCTGACGCGGCTGCGCAGTCTGGCCCAGCTCGTTCATTCCCAACAGACGCTCTTGCCGGACGCCTCCTTTCAGGTGCGCCGCAACGCGCTCTATGCCGGCGCGCTGATGTTCCGCGGTCATCCCCTGCTGGGCGTCGGCCCCGACAACTTCCCCGACCGCTACCTCCAGTACTCCGCCGTCGTCGGCCTGGCCAACGATCCCAGCCAGCGCGATCCGCACGACCTCTACATCCAGATCGCCGCCGAAACCGGGCTGGCCGGGCTGGCGACGTTCTTCTGGCTGATGCTGGCCAGCTTTCAACTGATGGCGCGCGGGCGCCGACGCCTGCGCCGCCTCGGCGCCCACAACTACGCCGACCTGATCTGGGCGCTGGAGCTGGCGCTCGCCACCTACTTGGTGCTCAGCCTGTTCCTGCACGCCGCCTACTTCCGCCACTTCCTCCTGCTGCTGGCGCTGGGCACCACGGCCGCCGCGGTCGCGCTCGAGCCCCCGCCGGCCGCCGGCGAGCCCGGCTAAGCGTTGCCATTGACTGGCGCGGGACCCCGCGCGGCTTCCGGTCCCGGCTGTAACGACGCCGGGACACGTTCGCCGCGCGACCCGCTTACGCTCGGCCGGCCGGGGGCCCCGGGGCGCCCCGGCCAGCCGGGGCCGGGCTCACTGCGACGTTCGCCCGTTGCTTGCCGGGGGCGGGCTCACTGAGACGTTCGCCCCCTTCGGAGTTTCGCGGCCTTCTCGCGCCGACTTGGCCCACGGTGCCAGCGGCGCGACCCCCGCGTGCGGCCCGCCGGCGGCGTCGCCGGCCAAGCCGGGCACCACGAAGACCGCCGGCATCACGCCGATGACGGTGCGCAGCCGGCCGTCGAGATCGAGGCTGCGGCCCAGCCAGGCCGGGTTGCCGCCCAGGCGCGATCGGAAGAACGACGACGCGAGCACGACCACATCGGGCGCGGCCGGGCCGTCTTCCGCCGGCGTGAAGGCGCGGCCGATCGCCGGCTTCACCCCCAGCAGCGCAAAAAAGTTCGCGGTCACCCGCGCCCCGACGACAAACGCCGGCGGGCCGGCGTGCGCCAGGATCATGTCGCTGGCGCGCTCCGCCGCCAGCGCGCTGAAGACATGGTTGTCGTTGCGGTAATCGAGGTAATCCGGCCAGGACACCGCCATCCGGGGAAAACCGCGGCTGCTCTCGATCAGGGAGATCACCCGCGCGGGCTGTGCGATCGGCAGCGGCCGCAACGCCACGTTGTCGACCAGGGTGAAGATGGCGGTAGAGGCACCCACGCCCAGCGCCAAGGTGGTGATTGCCACCGTTGACTGGCGCGGGACCCCGCGCGGCTTCGCCGCGCGACCCGCTTACGCTCGGCCGGCCGGGGGCCCCGGGGCGCCCCGTCCAGCCGGGGCCGCGCCTCGTTGCTTGCCGGGGGCGGGCCGCCCTTCGGGGTTTCGCGGCCTTCTCGCGCCGACTTGGCCCACGGTGCCAACGGCGCGACCCCCGCGTAGGGCGATGCCGGGCTGCCGCCGCAGGCCGCGCCACGCCAGCCCGAGGTCGCGCACCCAACCTTCCCCCCGCCGCGCCACGCGCATATGCAGCTACGCTAGGCGCAGCCGGATGCGCTGTCAACCGAGGGCGGCGGGCGCGCCGCGCGGCGGGCGCGCCGCGCGCCTGGTGGCGGGAGGCTAATCGCCTCGCAAGGCGACCAGAGGATCAACGCGGGTGGCGCGGCGCGCAGGCAGGTAGCAGGCCAGCGCGGCCACCGCCAGCAGCACCAACGGGACCAGGGTGAGGGTGAGCGGATCGGCGGCGTTGACGCCGAACAGAAACGCGTGGGCGAACCGCCCCAGCGCCAGCGCCGCGGCCAGGCCGAGCAGCGCGCCCGTGCCCGCCAGGCGCAGGCCCTGCCCGAGCACCAGGCGCAACACCTGCCCGCGGCCGGCACCCAGCGCCATGCGCACGCCCAACTCCTGGGTGCGCTGGGCGACGGCGTAGCTGAGCACGCCGTAGATGCCGATGGCGGCCAGCAGCAGCGCCAGCGCGGCGAAGGCGGCCATCAGCCACAGCGTCAGCCGCTGTTGCGCGAGCGAGGCGGCGATGCGTTGATTCATGCTCTGCACATCGTAGAGCGGCTCGTCCGGATCGATCGCCTGAATCACCGCCTTGGCTTCAGCGGCCAGGGCCAGCGGATCGGCCTGACCCACGCGCAGCGTCAGATAGGCGTCGTTCGGATCCCCCCCCTGGGGCTGCGGCACGAAGAGCTCGGGCAGGGTGTCGCGGCTGTCGAGACCGTAGTCCTTGACCCGGGCGAAGACGCCGACCACGGTGCGATCCTTGCCATCCATGCGGACTTGCTTGCCCAGCGCGGCATCGAGCGGATCCGGGCCGGGCCAGTACTTGCGCGCGAAACTGTCATCAATCATCACCACCGGCGGCGACTGGGCGGTGTCGTCCGGGGTAAAGGCGCGGCCGCGCAGCAGGCGCATGCCGATCGCCGGCAGATAATCGCCGGCGACCATGGCGTAATTGGTCGAAGGCTCCTGGCCGGGCGGGGGCGCCGGCCTGCCGGCGACGGTGAACGCCTCCTCCCAGTCGTTGCCACTGAAGGGCAGCGGGTAGATGCTGCCGACTTCGGTCACGCCCGGCAGTTGGCGCAGCCGCAGCCGCGCCTGGCGGAAGAAGGCCGCGCTCTGCGCGGCGGCGGGATAGGTCGCCGGCGGCAGGCTGATGCCGAACGTCAGCACGTGGTCCGGGCGAAACCCCGGGGCCACCTGCTGCAGCTTGACCAGGCTGCGGATGAGCAAGCCCGCGCCGGCCAGCAGCAGCAGCGCCAAGGCCATCTCCGCCGCCGCCAGCGCATTGCGCCAGCGCCCGGCGGAGGCGCTGGAGGAGTCGCGCCCGCCCTGCTTGAGCACGTCTGCCAGGCGGGCGCGGCTCGCCTGCCAAGCCGGCACGATGCCGAACACCAGTGTGGTCAGCAGGGTCAGCGCCAGCGTGAAGCCGAGCACGCGCGGATCGAGCCGCACCTGGTCGGCGCGCACCATGCCCTGCGGCACCACCGCGGGGATGACGCGCATCGCAGACCAGGCCAACCCCAGCCCGAGCGCGCCGCCGGTCAGGGAGAGGCACAAGCTCTCGTTAAGGTGCTCGCGCGCCAGGCGCGCCCGGCTGGCGCCCAGCGCGGCACGGATGGCATTGGCCTTCTGCCGGGTGGCGGAGCGCGCCAGGAGCAGGTTGGCGACGTTGGCGCAGGCGATCAGCAGCACCAGACCGACGGCGCCCAGGAGCAGCCAGAGCTCGGGCGCGCCGGCGTTGCGGATGACCCAGTTGAGATAGGGCTGGACCACGACGCTCTCGCCGGTGTTGGACTTGGGATAGCGCAGCGCCAGCGCGCGGGCGATGCCTTCCAAGTCGGCGCGCGCCAGGGCCAACGTCACGCCGGGCTTGAGCCGGCCGACGCCATTCAGGCCGGGATGACTGCCGCGATGCATGAGGCCGGAGGCGGCGGTGGCTTCGGCGCCGAGCGGCACCCAGAACTGGGGCGCATCCTTGGGCGAATCGAGGCCGGGAAAGCCGGGCGGCATGACGCCGATGACGGTGCGCGGCTTGCCGTCGAGATCAATCGCGCGCCCGAGAATGTGGCGATCCCCGTTGAAGCGCTGGCGCCAGAGCGTGTCGGCGAGCACCACCACGTTGGGCGCGCCCACGCGGTCCTCGGCGGCGGAAAAGGTGCGGCCCAACTCGGGCTGGACGCCGAGCACGGCGAAGTAGGCGGCACTGGCGTCCTGTCCGTTAATGATGGCGGGCGGGCCGGCATGCGTCAGGATAGCGCCGGTGCCGCGATAGGCGGCCAGGGAAGCGAAGGAATGCTGGCCCTGGAGCCAGCTCAAGTAATCCGGGAACGACACGGACATGCTGGGAAACTGGCGATCCCGCTCGCGCACCGAGAGCAATTGCTGCGGCCGCGGAAACGGCAACGGGCGCAACAGCACCGCGTCCACGACGCTGAAAATGGAGGCCGAGGCGCCGATGCCCAGCGCCAGGGTCAGCACCGCGATCAGCGTGAACCCCGGAGCTTGCGCCAAGGCGCGGAGGGCGAGGCGGAGGTCGCGAAGACTCATGCCGGCTAGTACCGTCCTGAGCATGAAACGTTACCGCGGGCAAAAGGTTCGCCGCCGGGCGGGGTAAACTGCGACTGCAGCGTTCCAGGAAGAGACGATGAACCGCGGCGACATGGTTTGGATGGCGCGGGAACGAGCGCTGGCCGAGCAGGCGCTGGCCGGCTGCCTGCCGCCGGCGGCGGCGGCGCCGGCGCGGCTGCACGCGGCCATGCGCTACGCCCTGTTGGGCGGCGGCAAGCGGCTGCGGCCGCTGCTCTGCCGCGCCGCCGCGCGCGCGGTGGCGGGCGAGGATTGCGATACCGCCTGGCGGCCGGCGTGCGCGGTGGAGTGCG
The DNA here is from genome assembly GCA_027451805.1 of Acidobacteriota bacterium. Lineage (GTDB taxonomy): Bacteria > Acidobacteriota > Terriglobia > Terriglobales > SCQP01 > SCQP01. The sequence continues at coordinate 2,168 of DAIDIF010000197.1, read as the reverse complement.
TCCACACCTACTCGCTGATCCACGACGACTTGCCCGCGCTCGACAACGACGCGCTGCGCCGCGGCCGCCCCACCTGTCACATCGTCTTTGGCGAGGCCATGGCCATCCTGGCGGGCGATGCGCTGCAGACCCATGCCTTCGCCTGGCTCGCCGGCGCCGGCCACCGCGCCGCCGCCATGGTGCGGGTGCTGGCCGCGGGCGCGGGCACGCCCGAGGGCATGGTGGCCGGCCAGGTGATGGACATGGAAGCCGAGCGCGGCAGCGCCGATCTGTCCGCGGTGCAGGCGATCCACAGCCGCAAGACCGCGGCGCTGATCCGCGCCAGCGTGCAGTTGGGCGGGCTCGCCGCCGGGGCCTCGCGCGCGCAGCTCGAGGCGCTGGGGATCTTCGGCGAGGCAGTGGGCTGCGCCTTCCAGATCGCCGACGACCTGCTGGATGAAACCGCCTCCAGCGCCGAGCTCGGCAAGACCGCGGGCAAGGACGCCGCCCAGGCCAAAGCCACCTACCCCGCCGTGGTGGGCCGCGCCGGAGCGCAGGCGGCGGGCGATGCCCTAGTTGCGGCGGCGCTCACGGCGCTCACGGGTTGGGGCGCGGCGGCCGGCCGCCTGCGCCATCTGGCCCGCGCGGCGCTCGATCGGCGGAGCTGAGCAACACTGGTAAAATAGACCCATGCCGATGTATGAGTATCGCTGCGAAGATTGCGGCGCCAAGTTCGAGCGCCTTTCCTGGAAAGCCGCTGACGCCGCCGGTGCAGCCGCGGCGCCACGCTGCGGCTGCGGCTCCAGCCGAGTGGAGCGCATCTGGTTCTCGCGCGTCGCCGTGGGCGGCCGCAGCGAGGCAGAGGGCGACTTCGGCGACAGCGGCGGCGAGGGATGCGGCGCCGAGGGCGGCTGCTGCGGCGGCGGCGCCTGCCAGGTCAATTGAAGGAGCCGAGCACCATGGGCCCCACCCGCAAACCCACGTCGGACGCCGCACCGCGCGTCGGCCGCTTCAACCGCTTTCAGACTGCGATCAACACGGTGCGCTACGTGCCCACCGCGGTGGATGGGCACTTCGACCCTTACGCCGATCCGGCGCCGCGCCCGCAGCGCAGCCTGGCCGCGATGGAACAGATTCCGCGGATCGAGATCCCGCGCAACTAGGCCGACATGCGCGCCGCATGGTGGTCGCCGGCGGCGTAGGCCAGGCGCGCCAGCAACCGGATGGTGGCCATGTCCAGCGGGCCGAACGCCCCGCCGACGACATCGCCCGCGAGCACCACGTGGACCCGCAGGGTAGACGAACACTGCACCGCGATCACCTCGCCCGCCAGCCCGTTGGCCGCCAACTGGCGGCCCTCCGTCGCCTCCGTCTCGCCGCGCTCCAGCCGCGCCCAACCCCGGGCCTGCAGCCGCCGCAGGAACCCGCTGGGGCGCAGACAGGCGCCGGGCCGCAGCGCCCCGGCGTCGGCCGCCAGGCAGAGTTCACCCCCGAGGCGCACCCAGCGCCAGAAACTGATATGCCGCGCCGGCGTGCAGCGCCGCACCGCCGCGCCTAATTGCGCCATCGCCTCGGCGGGCGAGGCATCCGCATCGAGGCCGTGAGCGGTCTGCAGAAACTGCGCCAAGCCAGTGTCGGGTTGCGGCGGCAGCCGCCCGGGAGAGGCGACTTGCAGCATCAATTCACGGGCAGAGTGAACCCTGGCCTTGCGGTAGATGTTCTTGGCGTAATCCTTGACCGTGTTGGCGCTCAGATCCAGCGCGATGGCCACATCCTTGATGGATTTGGCCTGCAATAACAAATCCACGATTTGCTGCTCGCGATGGGAGAAATGTTGCTCCGGGGATTCCATGGCGCGAAATATGCTCCCTTCTCTTCGCCGGCGCCCGTGGAGGGGGCGCCCGAGTTGCTACCGGCGATTTTCCACAGCCCACTGCACGAATGCAAGTCAACTTGTACTAGGAAAGCGGGAAAGTTTCCGCAACCATCTCTTCGCTTTGTATTCGCGTTTTTCCCGGCTGCGCACTCCCCCCGCGCCACCCGGACGTGTTGACTGGCGCGGGACCCCGCGCGGCTTCGCCGCGCGACCCGCTTACGCTCGGCCGGCCGGGGGCCCCGGGGCGCCCCGGCCAGCCGGGGCCGCGCCTCGTTGCTTGCCGGGGGCGGGCCGCCCTTCGGAGTTTCGCGGC
>DAIDIF010000196.1 GCA_027451805.1 Acidobacteriota bacterium | reverse complement strand
GCTCGGCGCCATCTGGGCGGCGCTGGCGCGCTGGGACGCCTGGACCTGCATGGAGCTGCAGCCCGTTCCCGCCGGCGGCGCCGGCGAGGAGTTGCTGCCCCTGGCGCAGGAGGCCGGGTTCCCGGCGGGGGTTGCCCCGGCCATGCGCACGCCGGTGATTGACCTACGCGAGGGCGCTGAAGCCGCTCTGTCCCGGGCGCAATCGCGCCTGCGCCGGAAACTGCGGCGGAGCCGCGCCCGCCTGGCCGAGTTGGGCGGCCTCGAGTTGCGCGTGGTGGAGCGGCCCGAGGCGGAACTCCTGGAGCGCTTTTTCCAGTTGGAGGCTGCCGGCTGGAAGGGCAAGCGCAGCCGCGGCGGCAAGGCGGTGCTGCGCCGGCCCCCGGCCCAGCGGCGCTTCTATCACGCCTTGGCGGAAGCGGCGGGGCGGCACGGGCAGTTTCGCCTGCATGAGCTCTGGCTGCCGGGCCGGTTGCTGGCGGCGAGCATCGGGTTGTGCGATGCCCACGGCTTCTATGCCGTCAAGTGGTGCTACGACGAAGCCTACGCGCAGTACACCCCCGGCCTGTTGCTGATCGAGGACTTGTTGCGCGACTGCGAGCGCCGCCGGCTGCCGTGTTTCGATTTCACCGGCCCCGACTTCCGCTACAAGCTGGAGTGGACCGGCCAGGTGCTGGACCACCGCTTCCTGTTCGTCTTTCGCCCCACGCTGCGGGGACGCGCCCTTTACCGGCTCAAGTTCGGCTGGCGCTAGCGCAAGGTCGGGACTCGCCGAGTTGCCCGGTCAGGCCGCTTGCATGTGGGCTTTGCCCGAGCGTTTCAGCCAGCGCTCCCGGTACTGAAGGAACGGCAGCTCGATCAGCGCAAAGGTGACGAAGGCGACCAGCACGGCCAGGCACAAGCTCACTGCCCACCCGCTGCCGAACGCGAGCAGTCCTTCTCCTAGCCGGGCCTGGATGGGGGGAACGACCCACTGCACCAGGTACATGTGATTCAGGTAGATCCCGAAGGACAGCCGGGAGAGCACGTAGAATCCGCTCCAGCGGGTGGCGCGAGCTTCCAGCCCGCGCAGCATCGCCCAGGTAATCCCGCCATAGAGCGTCGCCCACGCCGTGAAGATCAACACATGCGCGCCTGCCTGGTGCAGTACCAGGAACGCGACCAGGGCGGCGAGCACGAGCAGGGCGTTGGCACCCGGGCTGGAGCGCCGCAGCAGGCTGGGGCGATAGACGCTGGCCCAGGCCAGGCAGACGCCGGCGGCCAGCCCGTCCGCATGGGTGTAGAGCGGACGATAGATCACCTGAAATGCCGCCCGGCTGGTGTCGCCGCCGATCAGCGCCCAGCGCACCACCGGCAGGGCCAAGAGGCTGCCGACCGGAACCCAAATCAGCGATCGGGCCGGCAGCCGCCGGCTGGCGACGTAGAGCGCCACCGGCGCCAGCAGATAAAACTGTTCCTCGGTGGACAGCGACCAGCCGCCTTCGACCAGGTGATGAAAGTAGTTGGAGACGCAGAACAAATCCGACCAGCCGCCGCCAGCGGGCCGATGCGCCATTATCACGCCCGCCCACACCGTGAAGACAAAGAAGAAATACAGCGGCCAGATGCGCAGGCCGCGCCGCAGCAGGAAGCGCCCGATGCGGATGCTGCCGTCGGAAGCCAGTTCTTTCCAGAGCTGCCGTCCGATCAGATACCCGCTCAGCACGAAAAACAGGTCCACACCGGTCCAGCCGGCGGTCGCCGGCGTGATGCGCTTGACGAGCGAGCCAGGCGGAAAAAGCTCGCTGACGTGGAACGACAGCACCAGCAGAATCGCCCCGGAGCGGAGGAAGTCCAGGCAGGGGACGTTCCCCGCTCCGCGGGTGGCCAAGTCGGATGCAGCCTGTCGAAAGAGCTGCCGCATGGGCGAGGGCGCGTGGGCCTTCCCGCCCACAGGCGCTTACTGTAGGCCGCGCTGATTGCGTCTGTCAAGCTTGCCCGACGCCGCCGCGCTGTCGCGCCGCGCCGCCACCCGCAGAAAATGTCCCTGCACCAGCGCGCGGAACGCGTTGCCGCCGTAGGCCTCGGCCCGCCGCCGGTTCTCCGCCCCCCGCTGCGCGCGCAGCGCCGGGTCGGCGGCCAGCGCCTGCAACTCCCGTGCCAGACCGGCGCCGTCCCCCACCGCGAAAAAACTCTCGCCCGCCAGTGCGCGATTGGCGCCGATGTCCGACAACACCGTGGGCAGTCCCGCCGCCATGTACTCCAGCACCGCATTGGAGCAGCCTTCGCTGCTCGAGGTCAGCACGCCCACATCGGCCGCCGCCAGGTACTTCACCACCTCGTCGCTGGTCCCCTCGAGCCGCACCAGTGCTCCGGCCCCGCCGGCTGCCACTGCGCGCTCGAGCCGCTCCCGCTCCGGCCCGTCGCCGACCAGGAGAATCCGCAGCACCGGCAGTTTATCCCGCAGTATTTCCGCAGCCGCGACCAGCCGCGCCAGATCCTTCACCGGGCTATAGTTGGCGACACACACCGCCACGAAGTCGCAGCCGCCCAGCCCCAGATCCGCCCGCGCCGCTGTCCGTTCCGCCGGCGTGGCCGGGCGGAAGCGCTCCAGGTCGATCCAGTTGGGTATGATCTCCACCGCGTCGGCGGGCACGCCCTCCTGGTGTTCCAGCATCTGGTAGATGACGGGCGAGTTCACCTGCCAGGCGTTGGCCATTCGATTAATGACGCGCAGGGCGGGGTGGTGGAACCAGCGTTTCCAGTATCCGGCGTTGCGCCGGGCGCAGAGTACCGCCGGCACGCCAGCCAGCCAGGCGGCGGGCACCCCGAGGAACGTCCCGTCCACGAAGAGGCTCTGCACCACGTCGGGGCGGTGGCGGCGCAACAGCCGCCGCAGCCGCGCGATCGTGGCCAGGCGGCCTCGGCTGGTGGATCGCGCCCCGTACGCCGGCCAAGGTAGGTTCGTGGGCAGGCCGGAAGCCGGGGGGCGGAGGAAGTACAGCTCGGCCTGAAAATAGGCCGGGTTCAGCGCCTCGATCAGGCGCAGCAATTGCAGCTCCGAGCCGCCCAGATGCCCTTCGGGCGGGTCGCCCCATGCCTCCGGATTGTCCACCAGGAAGCCGATTTGTAAGCGCCGGGTCGGGGCCGCCGGGGCAGTCGGCGGCGGGCGCCGGCGCCCCCGTCCCAGGTGCAGATGCAGCGGCGCCGGGTCCCATTGGCCGCGCCGTTGCCGCCCGCCCAGTTGGGCCTCGCTGAGCGCAATCCGCGGCAGCCGCAGGGGGTCGGTGCCCGCGTTCACCAGGCCAGGCTGGGTGGTCACCGCGCAGCTGAATCCCGCCTGCTCGGCCTGCTGCCGCGTGAACGGACTCATCCCGCCCCAGGGATAGGAGATCTCGCGTACCGGCGCTCCCAGCCTCAGCTCCAGATCCTGCCGCGAGTGCGCCAGTTCCCGGGCGGCGTCGCCGGGCGGCGCCCAGCTCAGCAGGGTGTGCTCCACCGTATGCGAGCCGAAGCTGATCCCGGCGCTCCGCATTTCGGCTACTTCCTCCCAGTTCATGAACGCCCGCTCGGCCGGTTCGGGTGCATCCTCCTCGTCGCACAGCGCCTCGACGAAGGCTTCGGCCTCCGCGCTACCACGCTGCGTCAGCCTCCGCCGCAGGCGGTCGAACGTGAACTCCTCCGCCGCCAGCGGCGGGCACCAGGGAAAGCGAGCCGCCGCCGCCACGCCTCGTTCCGCCGCCTCCTCCGCCGGCCATCGCCGCAGGCTCGCCCACAGTCGTTCCTGCCAGAAATGGCGCTCGCTGCCGATAAAGGCTACCGGCAGGAACACCGTCGCCGGCAGGCGGAGCCGCCGCAACCGCGGGAACGCGTGGCGGTAGGTATCCACCCAGCCGTCGTCGAAGGTCAGCGCGCACAGCGGCCGCGCCCGCGGCCCTGCTTGCCGCAGCCGGGCTTGCAGCTGCAGCAGCGGCGCGACCTCGTAGTTGCCGCACAGCCAGTCGAGAAACTGCTCCAGCCGCGCCGTGCTCACCACCATCTCCGGGTCGTAGCAGAGCGCCGGGTCGGGCAGCACCCGGTGCAGCATGAACACCGGAGCCAACCCGAGCGCGCGGCCGCCGGCGGCGCGGCGCAATCCGGCCGCGCCGCCGGGCAGCGCGCCGAGTGCGGCCGCCACTCGCTCTGACTTGGTCGGCATGACGGGAATTCTTAAGCTTTCCATCATAGCGGAAGCCGCGGCCGCGGCCGCTTGGCCGGCCGCCGGTTCGGCTTATAGTGGAGCGATGGCCGCGCCCTTCGCTCCTGCTCGCACCAAAATCCCGGGATGGCGCGCCGCCGTGGTGGACTCGCCGGCCGGGTTGGCAGCCCTGGCCGCCGAGTGGGACGAGCTTCTGGGCGCGGCGCGCCGCCCCTCGCCGTTTCTGAGTTGGGACTGGGTCGACTGCTGGTGGCGGTCGTTCGGCCCCGGCACCCATCTCCGCGTGCTCACGCTGCGCGATGCCGAGGGCCACCTGCTCGGACTTGCGCCGCTGCACATCGTGCGCCGCTGGAATGGCGGCGCCCCGGTGCGCTCGCTGGAATTCCTCGGATACCGCGGGGCCGCCGTATGCGCCGACCATTTGGACTTTCTCGCCCGCGCCCAGTCGCGCGATGCGATTCTCTCCGTGCTGGTCGAGGTCATGCTCGGGTTGCCGGACTGGGATGTGGTGGTCCTGGACAGTGTGGACGAGCAGTCACACCTGCCGCTGGCGCTCCAGCCCTACGCTGGTGCCCTGCGTCTGGCCGAGGTCGAGGGCGAGGTCTGTCACTACCTGCCGCTCCCGGCGAGCACCGCGGAGTTGTGGAGCGCCCTGGGCGTGCGTCACCCCCAGTTCGCGCAGAACCTGCAGCGCTACCGCCGCCGCCTCGAACGTCACTACCGCACCCGTTTTGTGCCCGACTCGGCCGCCGACGCCCTGGACCCCGCCTTGGCCGCCTTGGCCGGGCTCCACGGCATGTCGCGCGCGCGGCATCGCGAGTCCAACAGCTTCGCCCGCGCCGACTACTACGGCTTCCACCGCCGCCTCGCCCCCCGCCTGGCGGATCGCGGCCGGCTCTATTTGGCGCGCCTGGAATGCGACGGGCGCATCGTGGCGGTGCTCTACGGCTATGTGTTCGCCGGGGTGCTGTACTACTACCAGTCCGGCTTCGACACCCGCCTGCGCGCCGACGGCGTGGGCAAACTGCTTCTGGCCCGGGTGTTGGAGGACGCGGTGGACCGGCTTGGGGTCAGCGAATTCGATTTCCTGCGCGGCGACGAAGCCTACAAGCGCCAGTGGACGGAACACGCCCGCACCACCAAGCGGCTCCGCGGCTGGCGGGGGGGCGTGCTGCCCGCGATTGATCGCCTGAGCTGGCGCCTGCGCCGTCAGGGCTCGGCACTGCGCCCGCATCGGCCCCAATGACGCGGCGCCTGGCCGCCGCCCCTACCTCTGGCCTGGCCCGCCCGCGGCCGGCTTCGCCGCCGTGGGCCGCGTCACCACGAACGCGGACACCTGCGGAACCGGGGGCACCGGCGGCGCCGGGTGGCAGGGCGCGCTCACCTGGTTAACCGTGCCGTAGCCGGTGAAGACCACGCTGGAACTCAGATCGCATGCGGCCCCGGTGGTGATCGCGGTGATGGAGCCATGGCAGTCATAGCTGCCCGTGGGGTTCTCGCCGCAGATGTGGATGGTGGGCGCGGTGAGCGCGCTCAAGTTGTCGTTGAACACGTCAATGGTGGTGCCGGTCTGCGCCTGCGGGTTCTGCGTGGAGGTGTCCACCACGTCGGTCTGGCCGAAGATGTTGTTCAAGCAGCCCGTGGTCTGGCAGGTGGCGGTGTTGTCGAAGGCGTACACGTCGGCCGCCTCGCATGAGTTCACCGCCACCCCGCCCGGGCCCTCGAACTCGAAGGTGTTGTTGTACACGTCGACGTAGTCGTCGTCCAGGGTGTAGTTGTTCTCGCCGATGTGCACCGCGCCCGCCCGCGCTTCGCCACTCTCCACCGGGTCGGGGTCGCTCGCCCAGATGAGGTTGAAGGCGTTGTCGTGGATGCTGATGTGCTGCGCCTCGCGCACGCGCACGCCGCGGTTGGTGCCGTTTAGGTCGAGCTCGTTGAAGGCCGCCACGCCGTAGTTGGAGTCGTGATCGAACAGGATGGCGCGCGGCGTGTCGGTGCAGCCGACGCAGGAGGACGGCAGCACGATCTTGTTGTCATACACGTAGGAATGCGGCGCGTCGAACATCTCGATGCCCTGGCAGGCAGAGGCGTTGTTGGAGCAGGTGATCAAGTTGTCGAACGCCTCCAGCGGCAGGCTTTCGATCGCGGGGTTGCTGCCGTCGGCGCCGTCGTCCATGATGTTGCGCGAGCGCGGCTGTCCGGCCAGGGTCGCGACCACGGTGGAGGTGAGGTGATCGATCAGCAGCGTCGGCGCGACGTTGGCGGACGCGGTCACCCCGGTCACGTCAATGTTCGCCAGCGCGGTCGGGCTGCTGTTCTCCACCGTCAGGTGGTGAATGCGTCCGGTGTCCACGCCGAAGTTGATGCACTCGCTGGCCGCCACATTGCAGTCCACCGTGCCGTTCATCAGCGTCACCGGCCCGCTGTTGGCCTGGATGGAGATGGTGCCGGTGACCGTGAAACCGCCCAGGTCGATGGTGACCGGGTTGGTCGCACTCGGCTCGGGTGAAGGGAAGTACAGCTCCAGGCAGTTGGCATCGGTGCCGCTGATGGTGCCGCTCAGGTTCTGCGTCACCAGGTAGTAGCCGGTGGCCGTGATCTGTTGGCAGCTCGAGAGCGGGATGTAGCTGGTGGGCGCGCCCGCAGCTCCGTACGGGCTGCCCACGTCGCCGCAGTTGCTGCCGCAGCCGGGCACGTCGGTGGAATAGGTGAACTGCGCCGCGGAGGCGGCGCCGCTGACGGCCACCGCGGCCGCGCCCGCGGCCGCGCCCGCCGGCACCGTCGCCTGCAACAGCGTGCCGTCGCTGCTGGCGGTGACGCTGGTCGCCGCCACCCCGCCCACGGTCACCCCCGCCCCGGAGGCCGGCAGCCCCAGCCCCTCGATTGAGATCACCGTGCCGCCGGCCAGCGGCCCGGAGTCCGGCACCACGGCGGTCACGCCCGCTGTGCCGCTCCCGCTCAACGCCACCGTCTGCGTCGTTCCGGCCCCGGCGTTGTCGGTGAAGGTCAGCGTCGCGGTGCGCTGGCTCAGTGCCGTGGGCGTGAAGGTCACCGTGGCCGTGCACGTGCCGCCCGCCGCCACCGTAGTGCCGCTGCACGTGTTGCTCTCGCTGAAATCCCCGCTATCAGCGCCGCCGATTGCCACCGCGCTTACCGCCAGACCGGCGCCGCCCGAGTCCGTCAGCGTGATCGTCTGCGGGGCGGAGCTCGCCCCGTAGGCGACGCTGCCCATCGCCGCGCTGGTAGTGGAAAGCTGCGCCACCGGCGCCGGCGTCCCGGTTCCGCTCAGCGCCACCGCGGGATAGTTCACGCCCGAGGCGCTCCCGGTCAGGCTGGCGGTGAACGTGCCCGCTGCGGTAGGCGTGAAGGTCACCGAGATCGTGCAAGAGGCGCCGCCCGCCAGGCTGCTGCCGCAAGTGTTGGTCTGCGCGAAATCGGCCGCGTTCGTGCCGGTAACGCTGATGGTGCCGTTCAGCGCCGCCTGCCCGAGGTTGGTCACCGTGACCGTCTGTGCGGCCGAGCTGGCGCCGGCGACCGTACTGGGGAAGCTGAGGGAGCTGGGGCTGATCGCCGGCGCCACCGGGGTGGGCGCCGACGGCGCTGACGCTGCCCCGCCGCCACCGCCGCAGCCCGCCAGCACACTGGCACACGCCACCAACAGCATCCATTGACCGAAATAGCTCCGCATGGGTCCCCGCCTCCTCATTACCTAGTCGGCCAAGTGTGCCCATGTCTTGAGCTCTCCCCTGCGGCCAACCCCGAACTTCTGGTTCGCAGGGTAGCCGCACTGCCATGTAGTGTCAAGCGCGACGCACCGCATCGGCCCGGCCTGCGAGCTTGACGCCCTGCGCCGGGGGCGCTAGCCTCAGGCTGGCTCTGGTCCCTTTCCATGCCCGCCGCCGCCGCTCAGGCCCCGCCCGCCGTCCGTCCCGCCGCGCGGGTGCTCGAACTGGACACCCTGCGCGCCGCCGCCATCCTGGCCGTCATGGCCTACCACGAAGTCACCTTTCCCCTGGTTCGCCCGCTCACGCGCCAGGGCTGGGCGGGTGTGGATCTCTTCTTCGTGCTCTCCGGTTACCTGATCACTGGCATCCTCCTGCGTATGAAGCCCCGAGCCGGCTATTTCCGCCGCTTTTACGGCCGCCGCTTCTTTCGCATCTTTCCGCCCTACTACGGCTTCCTGCTGCTGGCGTTCGCCACCACGCTCCTGCTGCCCGGCTGGCGGCAGCCGGCCGGCGTGTGGCTGCAATATCTCTTCTACCTGCCGAGCATCACCGCTCTCTGGAGCAACCTCGGCGCCCACATGCCGGCGGCGCTGTGGATGTCCCTGATCGTGTGCTGGTCGCTTTCGGTGGAGGAGTTCTTCTATCTTCTCTGGGCGCCTGCGGTGCGATTCCTAAGCCGGAAGGCGCTGTGGCGCCTGGTCGTGGCGATCATCCTGGCCGCCCCCCTGGTGCGGTTGTGCGTGCATCGCCCGGGCCATCCGGAATACTTCTTCTTTCCCGCGCGCATGGACACGCTGGCCTGGGGCGCGCTCGTCGCCCTGGCCCTGCCCGGCGTGACCTCGGCCCGCGGCCCGCGTTGGGCGCTGCTCGCCGTGGCGGCGGCCACCCTCGCCGTCTTTGGGGTCACCGGCGGGAACCTCGACAACCGCCTGTTTGTCGTCTTCGGTTACTCCCTGCTGGCGGCGCTGTTCGCCTTGCTCCTGGCGAACGTGCTGCTCCTGCCGCGGGAGCACTGGCTCCGCCGCGCCATGCGCAACCCGGTCACAGTCTGGATCGGCATGACCAGTTATACGACCTATCTGATCCACCGCCCGGTGCAATTATTCGTGGAACACCTCGCCGATCCGGCGGCGCACGCCCTCCCCTATCGCGCCGCCGTCCTGGCGGTGTCGCTCACCGCCGCCTTCGCGGTCTCGGGCCTTTCCTGGTATCTGTTCGAGCAGCCCCTGTTGCGGCTCAAGGACCGCCTGCTCTCGCCCGCGCAGTAGACCCCCGCCGCCGTGCCTCACGCTGGCGCCGGGCCCCGCCCGCGCTCGCCGCGGCGCACCTCCGCCAGCACGCGTTTCGCCGCCGCCAGCCAGGGGACGGGCAGGTAGGTGGCGGCGATCCACAACCGCGGCCGCCAGCCCGGCCCGTAGCGTTGCGCCAGCGCCAGCTTGGCGCGCGCCCGCTGCGGCTGGAGATGGTGGAAATCCTGCACCCCGCGATGGACGCAGATCGCATACGCCGCCTGGCGCGTCAGCTCGGGATGTTGGCGCAGATACTCCAATTCGCCTTGCAGCCGCTCCAGATGCCGCAGCAGGTCGTGGAAGGTCGCCTCGGTGTCGCCATGGCCCAGACTGTCCGGCCGCACCCGCCGCCGCGTCAGCACCTCGGGCAGCAGGTAGACCGGGTGCTCAGCCGCCACCCGCATCCACAACAGCCAGTCCTCGCCCAGGCGGCAGGGCTGCTCGTCGAATCCGCCCGCCGCCAGCAGGCGCGCACGCGGCGCCAGCGCCGACGACGTCGCCACCCAGTTCCGCCGTAGCAGCGCGGGCAGCACCCACCCCTGCGGAATTCGCTCCGCCTGCTCGAGCGAAGGGCTGAGAATCCGCCCCTCGTCGTCGAACCCCTCCACGTTGGTGGCGAGCACGCCGAAATCGGCATGGCCGGCCGCGAACGCCAGTTGCCGCTCCAGCTTGTCCGGCGTCCACAGGTCGTCCGCGTCCAGGAACGCCGCCAGATCACCGGTCGCCGCCTGCAACCCCAGATTGCGGGCACGCCCCGGGCCGCCAGCTTGCGCGGTGCGGATGCGCCGGAGACGGTCTCCGTAGCCGTCGAGGATGGACGCGGTCGCGTCCGTCGAGGCGTCGTCAATGACAATGATCTCCTCTGGCGGCCGCGTCTGGCCCAGGATGCTGTCGAGCGCCGCCGCCAGGTAGCGCTCCCCGTTGTGCACCGGGACGATGACGCTGACCCGGTGGCCGGGTGCCGGCGTGGGGCTCATGCCCCGCACCCGCCGCGCGCCGCCGCCGCGCCGCCGTCCGGCGGCGGCACCCGGCAAATGCAGAAGCGCGTCTTCCCCGAGGCTTCGCGCGGGATCTCCGCCACCGGCTCCAGCATCCAGTGCACGTCATCCCCCAGAAATTGCGCCAGCTTGCGCTGCAGCGGCTGCAAATCGGCGCCGGTGAAGCCCGGGCCCGGGACGTAGCGCAGGCGGAACTCCCCCAGCGCCTCCTGGATGATCTGGGTCTTGGCCAGTCCGGGCACGACCTGCAGCACCCGGTTGGTCAGGCTCACGCCCGGCACCAGGGCGCCGTTCGCCAGGCGGAACACGTCCGTCGCCCGCCCCGCGATCGCCGGCAGCACCGCGAACGGCCGCCCGCAGCCGCAGGCGGCGGTCTCCGGCCCCACGCAGTCGTTGACGCGGTAGCGGATCAGCGGCATTCCGTAGCCGTTCAGGTCGGTGACCAGCAGCTCCCGCACTCCGCCGCCCCCGTCCACCGCCTCCAGGTCCACGTGCACCGCGGCGGGGTGGAGATGCAGGCCGGCTTGGCGCTCGCACTGCGCCGCGATCATGCCGAACTCGCGCGCGCCGTAATGCTCCAGCAGCGGGCAGCCGAAGGCCTGTTCGATGACCCGCCGCTGCGCCGGCAACAGCGCCTCGGCGGTGGCGATGATCGCATGCGGCCGGTGGTACTCTCGCCCGCTAGCCAGCAGGAACTCCGACCAAAGCGCCAGCGGCGTGGGGTAGGCGTTGATGATCCGCGGGCGGAACCGGTTGAGCGCCAGCCGGTGCCGCTCCATCACCTCCGGCGTGAGGTAGGAAATCGGCGCCCACGTCCGCCGCAGCACCATCTGCTCGTAGGTCCGCCAGCGCCAGCTCGGGTTCTCCGCGAAGTCCGAGCGCGCCCCCCAAAGATTGAAGACTTTGTCGCCCGGCCGCAGCCCGGCCCACAGCCCCAAGGTCTGCTGCAGCGCGTGCCGCGCGCGCAGGCATTCCAGGTCGCGCCACAGCGGCACCGGCGTGTCGGTGGTCCCGCCGCTGGCGGCAGGACGCAGCTGCGCGGGCGCATAGCGGCGGGACCGGATTTCGTCGCCGTGGTCGCGCAGCTCCACCCGGGTCAGCGCCGGCAGGCGCCGCAACTCGTCCACGTGCCCGAACCGTTCCGGGTCCAGCCCCGCCTCGTCGAAGCGCCGCCGGTAAAACGCGCACGTGGCATAGGCGTGCCGCAGCATCCGCTGCAGCGCCTGCAGGTGCCACTCCTCCACTTGCGCGGCCGGCGCCTGCTCCCAGCGTTCATACTCGCGCAGCCGCCGCCCCAGTCCTTGGTAGTTGCTATCGAGCAGCGGCAGCACGACGCTGGCGTAGGCTTGGTTCCAGAGCGTCATGCGGGTGCCGCTTCCTGCACCACGAAGCGGTATTTGCCGCTGGCCTCGCTGGCGATGGCGGCGACCGGCTCGAACGCTAGCGGCACCGCGCCGCGCAGATACAACTCCAGCCGCCGCCGCATCTCGGCCTCAGCCTCGGGCCCATAGCCGGCTCCCGGCACCACGCGCAGCCGCAGGCTGCCGTCCCCGCGTTGTACGAACTGCACTTGGCGCACACTTCCCAGATCGGCGAAAACCAGCGTGAGCGCCGGGCCGGAGATCGCTTCCCCGCCGGGCAAGCGCAGAAAATCGGTGGTGCGCCCTTCCACCGCGGCCAAGCGCGGCAGCGCGCGGCCACAGGGGCAGTCGCCTTCCTGCCAGCGGCCGACATCGCCGATCTCATACCGGATCAAGGGCATGGACAGGTTCAGCAGGTCGGTCACCACGATTTTGCCCCAGGGCGCGGGCAGCCCCGCGGCCGGCACGACCTCCACCCACAGCGCTTCGCTGTTCACGTGCATGCCGGTGTGCGCGCCGCATTCGCTGGCGATCACGCTCACCTCGCGGCAGCCATAGCGGTTGAACACCCGCCCCCCCAGCGCCGCCTCCAGCAGGCGGCGATGTTCCTCGAGCAGCACTTCGGCGGTGGTGATGATCGCCTCAAAGCGCACGTCCTCGATCCCCCGCTGCCGCACGAACTCGGCGAACTCGACCGCCGCCCGCGCATAGGCGACGAGAAAACGCGGCCGGTAGCGCCGCAGGACCGCCACGTAGGCGTCCCAGTCGCCCGGTTCGATGCGCGAGCTGTTGATCTCCAGCGTGCGGTAGAGCCAGTCGCGGCGCATGCGCTGCCACCAGCCTCCGCCCTCGGCCAGATCCAGCCGGTGGCCCCAGATCTCCGCCACCCAGTCTCCGGGCCGCAGCCCCGCCCAGGCGTTGTGCCGATCGGTGCTGGCCAGGCGCGAGGCGAAGCGCCGGCGATCCACCCAGAACTGCAGCGGGCTGCCGGTGGATCCGCCGGTCTGGTTGCGCTGCCGCTCGCGCGCGGGGAAATCCGCCGCCTCGAGTTCGGCTCCGTGCGCCTGAATGTCCGCCTTGGTCAGCAGTGGCAGCCGCGCCCACCCCGCCTGCCAGCTCGACCGGTCGAGCCCGGCCGCGCGGAACCGGTCCCGGTAAAGCGGGCAGCGCGCGGTCGCATGCTCCAGCAGCCCCCGCAGCCGTTCCTCCTGCCACGCCCGCAGGCGCTCCGCCGGCCAGTGCTGGCTGCGCTCGAACTGCCGCCGCCACCGCCCGTAGCCGGGGTGCTCCCGCCACGCCCAGAGCGGATAGACGACGCTCCCCACCCAGCGTTCGCCGAGCCCTCGCCGTCGCGCCCTCCTGGAGCCGTTCGCGGACATCGCGGTCATGGCCGGCGGCGCAGGAGCCGCGCCCCCGCCGGGATTGTAGCAAGCATCCAATACGTCGCCGTGCGCCACCGCCATTGCTGGCGCAGGCTCAGCGCCGCCGCCCGCGCCGCCGCCGCGGGCTGGTCCGCCTGCAGGCTCCAGTACGCCTGTTCCCAGTGCGCCTGGGCGAGGCGCTGGCGTAGCAGGCGGCGGTGGCTGCCGCTCAATGCGGGCGGCGCGCTGTCGAGCGCCTTGGTCCACAGCCGGGCCGTGCCCGCCGCCATGCCGAGCCGGTCGCCGGTCAGGTTGGTGTCGCCTTCCGTGCGCTCGATGCGCGTCGCCCGGTTGAAGGCCCAGCGCGTCGCCGGCGCCAGGCGTAGCCACAGGTCCAGGTCCTCGGGGCCCGGCCGCAGGCTGGCGTCGAACCGCCCGGCGGCGTCCACCGCCGCGCGCCGCACCACCACCGTCGAGGGTAGGGCGAACGAGCCGTGCTGCAGCAGCAGTTCGTAGGGCCGCGCCAGCGCCTCCGCTCCCGCCTGCGGCAGCCAGCCGTGCCCGGCGCGCTCCAGCCAACTTGCCCACCGCCGCTGCGGTGCGACGACCTGGGCGTCGGAGAATACGAAATCCGCCCCGTTGCGCGCGGCGCAGCGCAGCGATTGCTCGAGGTGGTCGGGCGGCCAGGCGTCGTCGGCGTCCAGCAACGCCAGCCACTCCCCCTGCGCCGCCGCGATGCCGGTGTTGCGCGCGCCCGGCAGGCCCTGGTTCGCCTGTCGCAGGCAGCGCACCGGCGGCGGGAAGGCCGCGGCGATCTCAGCGGTGCGGTCGCTGGACCCATCGTCGACGACCAGGACCTCCGCCGGGGGCAGGGTCTGGGCCAGCGCCGAGGCCACAGCCCCCGCCAGAAACGGCTCGGCGTTAAAGGCGGGAACGATGACGGTTACGGAAGCCTGCATGCGCCGGCCCGTGCCCGGTTGGTCGGCGGGGGATTGCCGCTCGGGTGCCGCAGCGATTTTAGCAGGCATCGGGTCGCTCTCCGTCGCCCGCCGCCCCCGCGCCGGCCTCGCCGCGGGCGCGGGGCGAGCCGGACGACGCGGCGGGTGCTGGTGCGCTATCCTGACAGGGGCGCCGCCACCCCGCCCACTCATGGCCCCCCAACCCTTTATACCTGCGCCAGCATTCCGCGTCGGAGTCCTGGAAGAGGACCGGTCTT
>DAIDIF010000195.1 GCA_027451805.1 Acidobacteriota bacterium | reverse complement strand
GGCGGCGCCGCCGGCGGCGGGCGCAACGCCGTCACCGCTTGGCGCACGCCCGCGGTGAGCTCGGTATCGCTCAGCGTCTCGCCGTTGAGCAGGCGCCGGTACCAGGGGCGCAGGATCTCCTCCGCCAGCCGCGAATGCGGCGCCAAATCGAAGCTGCGCAAAATGCCCAGCGGCAGCCGCTGCCGCAGTTGCAGCGCCGCGGCCTGGAACTCCTTCAACTTCTTGCCCGCCTTGGCGTCCGATGGCGCCAGCGAGGCGTAGACCGCCGCCTCCGGCGTGGCCTTCTCCAGCGCCTCCTGCGCCCGCCGCAGCCACGCCCCCGATCCGCTGGCGGCGGCCAGCCGCTTGTCCAGCGTCTGGGCGTCGCTGCGGACTTTTTTCCAGTCCGCGCCTAGGTGGCGGCTGGGCAGCAGTTCCGCCAGCCGGCTCTGATCCGCCGGCGCCAGCCCGCCCAGAATGAACGGCATCGCCGCCAGCCCGTTATCCACTGTCAGCCCCAACTGCTCCCAGCTCTCGATCACCCCGGCCAGGCGGCTCAGCGCGGTAAGGTCCATCTTGCTGGCGCGCACATTGGCGCCAAAGGCGGCACTCAGCCACTGCTCCTTGTCCAGCGCCCGCAGCGCCGCCGCCGGGTCTGGTTCGTAGGCGATCGCTTCCAGTTCCTGCCCCTTGGAGGCGCCGCTGGCGCGCGCCAGATAGTTCCCTTCCCGCGCCGACTCCATCCGCGTCAGCGTCCGCTCCTCGATGGCAAAGCCCAGCCGGGTGGAGAGCCGCACCGCTCGCAGCAGCGCCATCGGCTCCTCCAGGAAGATATAGGGCTGGTTCATGCGGATCAGCCGCGCTTCGATGTCGGCCGCGCCATTGGCGGGGTCGAGCGGCAGGCCCCGCGAACCCGGGTTCAGCGACAGGCCGATCGAGTTCAGCGTCAGCCCGCGCCGCCGCAGGTCCTCGATGATGGTGCCGGGCGCATCCCCTTCCCCGCGCGCCGCCGCCACCCGCAGCCGGCAGCCGCGCAGGCTGCAATTTAGGCTGCGCCGCTCCGGGTGCAGGCTCAGGCGTTCGGCCCCGGCGGCGCGCAGCGCCGCGCCCAGCACCACCGGGTCGCCCTCGGTGGTGAAGTGCAGGAAGCGCACGGGATTGCCGGTGAGCAGGTCGCGCATCGCGCTGCCGGTGAGGTACAGGTTCAGGCCGGCCTCGCGGGCGATGCGCTGCAGGATCTCCAGCGTCATCTGCTGGTCCTGGCTTAGGCGGGTGGCGAGTAGAAAGTTGTAATCGGGCATGGCGTTCTCGTGCCTGGCGGGCTAGGCGCGGGGATGATGGGCGCGGTATACCTGCTGCAGCCTCCCCGCTGCGACGTGCGTGTATATCTGGGTCGTCTGAATGTCGGCGTGGCCGAGCAAGGCCTGCAAGCTGCGCAAATCAGCGCCGCCTTCCAGCAGATGGGTGGCGAAGCTGTGCCGCAACCGGTGCGGATACACGCTGCCGCCCAACCCGGCGGCGCGGCCATACTCCCGCAGCCGCGTCCACACCGCCTGGCGCCCGAGAGCCCGCCGGTTGCGCCCGGGAAACAGCACCTCCCCTGGCGCCGCCTCCGGCCGGTCGGCAAGGTAGCGCCGCAAGGCGCGCTGCGCGCGCCGGTTGAGCGGCACCCAACGCTGCTTGTCGCCCTTGCCCTGGCAGAGCACCGTGCCCGCCTCGAGATCCAGGCTGCCCACGCGCAGCCCCACCAGTTCGCTCACCCGCAAGCCGCTGCCGTAGAGCAGGTGCAGCATCGCCAGATCACGCCGCCGCAGCGCGCGCGAACAGGCGCCGGTCGCCCCGCCTTCGTCCGCCGCCGCCAGCATCTGCTCAATCGCCGCCGGCGCCAGCGTGTCCGGAATCGGCCGGCCCCAGCGCGGCGCCTGCACCCCCTGCGTCGGGTCGGCCTGCGCCGCCTCGGCAAGTCCCAGGAAGCGGAACCATTGTCGCACCGCGATCAGCGAACGCGCCACGCTGCGCGCGCCCAATCCGCGCTCGCGCTGATGGAGCAAAAAGTCCTGCAGCTCGCTCCGGCTGCAGCCCTCCGGCACCACGCCGCGCCGCGCGCACCACGTGCAAAACTCCAGCAGGTCGCGCCGGTAGGCCGCTAGACTATTGCCCGCCAAGCCCTTTTCCACGCGCGCCCAGTCCAGAAAGGGCTGCAGCCGCGCGCTCCCGGGCTTGACAGCGGTTGTGGCGCCAGCTTCCATGGGTTCGGGCCGCCTCCGCTCCAAGTGATTGAACCGAAATGAGTTAAATTAGAGCCGGAGACAATTCAGATCGAATCATACTAGAGTTCCATAGACCTCGCCAATCGGAAACGTATCCGCACCTCGACGGTCAAGGAGATCCGCGCACGTCCACCCACAAAAAAGTCGTGGTGCGCCACCGCCGCTTGGGCTTGATCCCCGGCTATGCCGATCCCGGCCGCCTGCCGTGGATGGCCGGGGGCGCGGTGCTGGAGATGCTGCGCCCGGAGGGCCAGGCGCAGACGCTCGCGGCGGACGAGGTGCAAGCGGTCTATTTTGTTGACGATTTCGCCACGGTATCGGAGTTGCGCACCCTGGCGCTGCCCGGGCGGGCCGCCGCCCGGCTGCCCGGGCTCTGGGTGCGGGTGCGCTGGCACGGGCTGCCGCCGCTGGAAGGGATTTTGGCTACCGGCTTGCTCCAGCTCCACCGCGGCATCGAGCTGACGCCGTTGCGCGCCGGCTCTGCCTGGCAGCGGGTGTTCATTCCCACCGCCATGGTGGAGGAGCTGACCGTGGTGGAAGTCGTCCGGTCGCCCCGCCGGCTGCGGAGGCCGCCCGCCGGCCAGATTGACCTGTTCGCCGCCGCGGGCGGCGCCGGCGGCGGGATCAAGGAGGAGAGTTGATGCGCCTGGCGGAACTGGCGGCGAGATTGCACTGCGTACTCGAGGGCGATGGCGAGGCCAACATCGCTTCGGTCGCCAGCCTGGGGCACGCCGGCCCGGGCGACCTGTCCTATCTGGCCGATGCCCGCTACCTCACCCAAGCTGCCGCCAGCCGCGCCGGCGCGCTCCTCGCCCCGCCCGATCTGGCGCTGCCGCCGGCATCCGGTGCCGCATCCGCGCACGCCCGGCGGGTGAATTGGCTGCGCACCCCGCGGCCCGACTTGGCACTGGCGCAGGCGCTGGAACTGCTGCGGCCCGCCTGGCGCCCCCCGCCCGGCATTCATCCCACCGCCAGCATTCATCCCACCGCCCAGCTCGGGCCGGAGTGCCACGTCGGCGCCTTCGTGGCCATCGGTGAGGGCTGCCGCCTGGGGCCCGGCGCCGTGCTCCATCCCCACGTCGTCCTCTATCCCCGCGTGGTCGCCGGCGCGCGCCTGCTGGTGCATGCCCACGTGGTGATCCGCGAGGACACGCGGCTCGGCGACGACGTCGTCTTGCAGCCCGGCGTGGTGCTCGGCGGCGACGGCTACGGCTTCGCCCGCCGCGACGACGGCAGCCACGCCAAGGTGCCGCAGGTGGGCGTGGTCGACATCGGCGACCGGGTCGAGATCCAGGCCAACAGTTGCGTGGACCGGGCCACGCTCGAGGCCACCTACATCCGCTCCGGCGTCAAGATCGACAACCTGACGCAGGTGGCGCACAACTGCGAGGTTGGCCCGGACACGCTGCTCTGCGCCCAGGTCGGGCTCGCCGGCAGCACCAGGATCGGGGCGCGCGCCGTGCTCGCCGGTCAAGTCGGCGTGGCCGGGCACTGCACCCTCGGCGACGAGGTGGTGATCACGGCGCAGAGCGGCACCCACGGCGATCTGCCCGCCGGGGGCATGTACAGCGGCTCCCCCGCCTTTGATCACGCCCAGTGGTTGCGCGCCACCGCCGTGTTCGCCCGACTGGGCGAGTTGCAGCGCGAAGTCCGCAAATTGCGCGCCCGGCTTGGGCCCGAGCCGGCAAAGGACGCATAATCGCTGGCATGCGGGTGCTGATCTATAGCGACGTGCACGCCAACGCCGAGGCGCTGGCGGCCATGGCCGAGGCCGCGGCCGGCGCCTACGACGCCAGCCTCTGCCTGGGCGACGTGGTCGGCTACGGCGCCAACCCCAACCAAACCACCGCCTGGGTGCGCGAGCACACGCCGGTGGTCATCCGCGGCAATCACGACCGCGCCTGCGCTTCTCTTGATGGCATTCAGTGGTTCAACCCCGCCGCCGCCGCCGCCGCGCGCTGGACCCACGCCCAGCTCGAACCCGCCAACCTCGCCTGGCTGCAGACGCTGCCGGCCGGGCCGCTGCCCTGGGAAAACCACTGCCTGGTGCATGGCTCGCCGCTCGACGAGGATGAGTACCTGATGGAAGCGGTGCAGGCGGCGGGCGCCTTCGCCGCCACCCCGGCGCGCTGCATCTGGTTTGGCCACACCCATGTGCAGGGCGGCGTCGCCCTGCTGCAATCCGGCGGCGAGAGCACCCTGGAGACGCTGCCCAGCGCGGCCTCGGCCGCCGGCCCCGGCGCTCCCCCCGCGGTGCGGCGCTTCCCGCTCGAGCCCGGCGCGCGCTACCTCATCAATCCCGGCTCCGTCGGCCAGCCGCGCGACGGCGACTGGCGCGCCGCCTTTGTCCTGCTCGATGAGGAGCAGGGCTGGGTCGAGTTTCACCGCGTCCCCTACGACCTCGCCGCGGCGCAGGCCCGCATCCTCGAAGCCGGGCTGCCGATGAAGCTCGCCCAGCGCCTGGCCGCCGGCCGCTAGCGAAACGCGCCGGCAAGCTGGAAGGGAGCCCAGAAATAGGGGTGCGGGTGCTGCTCGCGGGCCTCGAGTTGGGCGGCGCGCAACGCCGCCCCGCGGCTCCGGCCCGAACGCCAGTGGGCGTAGAACGACTGCATGAACTCGGCCGTGGTGGCGTCGTCCACGTCCCATAGGCTGGAAACCACCGCGCGCGCGCCGGCGTAAAGGAAGGCGCGGGTGAGGCCGATCACCTCGTCGCCCGAGGCCAGATCGCCCAGCGCGGTGCCGCAGCCGCTCAGCGCCACCAGGTCGGCGTCCAGGCGGAGGTTGTAGATGTCGATCACGTTGAGCCGGCCGTCAGCGAGCTCCAGCGCGGAAAAATAGGGGTTGTCGGCGCGCAGCACGCCGTGCGCCGCGATGTGCACCACCCGGCAGCCGGGCGCCGCGGCGCGCAGCGCGGCCAGGGTGGAGTCCGCGCCGGTGAGCTGTTGCGCGCCCGTCCAGCTCCGGCCCACCGCCTCCACCTCGGCGCGCGCCCCCGCCGGCTCCGCCGCCACCAGCAGCGTGCCCGTCGCCGTCCCCGGGCTGCGCTGGGCGCAGAGCTGAAAGACGGCGCTGCTGGGAGCCACCGAAAGGCTGTGCCGGTCGAGCAGGCTGCCCTCGCCTGCGCCCATGGCGGCGAAGGGGAGCGCGTGCAGCACGCCGTGCGGCACCACCACCACGTGCGGCTGCCGCAGCCAGGGCTCCAGCGGCGCCAGCAGTTGCTCGTGGAGCAGGCGCAGATGGGACGCCGCCGCCTGTTGGAACGCGGCGGCGTGGCGGCGGAAGTGCTCGCTCTCCATCGCGCGCTTGCCCACCTGGAAGCGGAACAGGCGCAGCGCCGACTCCACCTCGGCGCGCTCGCCGGGCAGGCGCACGATGCGCATGTCGCCGCCGTCGGCCACCACCGCCACGAAACCCGCGCCGCAGGGGAAGTACTCCACCAGGCTGGCGTCGCGCAGGTGCGGCCGCAGCCGCTCCAGCGTCACCCCCGACTCCTGCTCCAGCAGGCGGTACTCGTCGTTCGGCAGTTGCCGAATGGCGCGCAGCAGTTGATGCTCGCGCTGCTGGATGGCCTGCAGCACCCCCTCCACTCCCGCGCCCGGCTCCTCCGGCGCCAACTGGCGGTAGTACCAGTTGAGCTCTTCGCGCAGGCGGTTGATCTCGTGCACCACGCGGCTGCCCTCGCCCTGCCGCGGCTGGATCGCGCCGAAGCCGCCCGCCATCACCAGCGCCAGCGAGCGCGACTTGGCGCGCTCCATGTGCCGCCACACCGCTTCCGCCGCCGGCGGCGGCTCGCACGCCAGCAGCAGATCGAGATAGCGTTCGTAGATCTGGCTCTTGTCGCGCATGAACGAGATGCGCAACTCGTCGAAGTTGATGTTGCCCCGGGTCGCTTCCGCCTCCGTCATCGCGCGCTCATAGGCGCGCAGCGCCGCCTCCCGCTCGCCGTTCTGCTCCGCCAGTTGGCCCATCAGCACCTGCACCTGCACCTGCAGCCACGGCGCCTGCAGATCGCCGAGGGCGGCGCTGGCGCGCGCGGCGGCGGCCTGCGCTCCGGCGCCGTCGAGCGCCGCGGCGCGCGCTCGCGCCGCCAGAATGCCGGCGTAGATCGCTTTGGTGCGCGCCTGGCGCTGCTCGAAGAACCGGCGCGCGCGCTCGCTCAAGTGCATCGCCTCGAAGCAGCGCCCCAGCTTGAGCAGCACCACCGCGCGGTACAGATCGGCCATGTGCACCCAGAACTCGTTCTTGCCGGCGGCGAAAGCCTGCTCGGCGCGCTCCAACCGCTCGAGCGCGGAGGTGTCGCGCCCCAGGAACTGCTCCGCCACCGCCATGTTGGTGAGCGCCTTGCCTTGCTCGTAGGGCATGCCCAGCGCCTGGAACTGGGCGAAGGCGGCGTGGGCGAGCTGCAGCGCGTCCTCGTACAGATTGAGCTCGATGCAGACGTCCGCCTGGTCCAGGTCGCAGAGCGCGCGGTGCAGCTTGTCGCCGGACCGTTCCGCGGTCGCCCGCGCCCGGTCGAGCGCGCGGATCGCCTTGACGTACTGCCCGCGCAGAAAGTAGAGGTAGCCGATGTTGTAGTCGGCCTGCGCCGCCAGCGACGGCAGCTCGTGCGCCAGCGAATAGTCGCGCGCCTCCAGGTAGGCGCGTTCGGCCTCGTCGAAGCGCGCCAGGTTGATCAGCACCACGGCGCGGGTCACGCGGATGGCCGACCAGGCCTCGTGATCGTGCTCGCCGTCCGCCGCCCGTTCCAGCCCCTGCTGCGCCCGCTCCAGCGCCGCCAGCGCCTCGCCAAAACGGTCCTGCCGGAACCAGACGCTCGCCAGGTTGATGTCGAGCCGCGCCAGCCGGCGGGCGTCGCCACCGCGCTTGAAGCAGGCGCGCGCTTCGTCGGCGGCCTGCAGGCTGGCGGCATGCTCGCCCAGCATGGCCAGCGGATGAAGCAGCGAGCTGAGCGTGCGCCCCTGCTCCTGGTCGTCGCCGGCGGGAAAGCGCGCCAGCGCGGCGCGGTAGTGGGCCACCGCTTGGCCGTAATCGCCGCGCAGAAAGGCCAGGTTGCCGGCGGCGCGCAGCGCCAGCGCCTCATGCTCCGCCACCCCCGACGCCCGCGCCAGCTCCAGCAGCGCCTCCACCCCGCCCGCCATCGCGCCGGGATCGCTGCGCCCCTCCTGCACCAGCGCCTCGGCGGCCGTGGCGAAGAACTCCCGGTCCGGCGGACCATGCGCCGCCAGGTAAGCCTGATACTCGCCCGCGTGCATGAGCAGGCGCAGAGCCGGTGCGGAGGCGGACATGTCGGGCGACTCTGCTCAGCATAACAACAAAGCGCGGTCCGGCTGTATCCCGCTCTGTAGTGCTTGCGCACTCCCGCTCGCGGCTCAGTGCCCGGCGCGCCAGCGCAGGCGGGCGGCGTTCCAGAGCAGGTGCGGCGGCAACAGCGCCGCCCCCGCCCCTTCCAGCTTCGGGTTGGCGGCGGCGAGCACGTCCGGGGCGACCAGCGGGATCAGCGGCAGCTCGCGGTGCTCGATCGCCTGAATCTGGCGGTAGGCGGCCAGCCGGGCGGCGAACTCGGGAGTCGCCAACTGACGGCGGAAGAGCGCGTCCAGTTGGCGCTCCCAGGCGGGCGGCGACTGCGGATGCAGGTCCCACAGATGCAGCGCGCCGTCCAGCCGCCACTCCGTGCTCTCTTCATTGGGATCGGCGTCGGGAATCTGGATGCCCACCAGCGCCGCCTCGAAGTCGTTCCGGTTGAGCAGGCGGTCGACGTAATTGCCGAAATCGAGCGGCACGATCGCCACCTGGGCGCCCAGCCGCGCCAGATCCTGCTGCAGGTAGACCGCCATGTGCATGCGGTCGGCGTTGCTGGCGGGCGCCAGCAGCGAGAACGCCACCCGGGCGCCGCTGGCGTCGTAGAGCTGGCCCGCGCGCCAGGAGTAGCCCGCGCCCCGCAGTAGCGCCCGCGCCGCGGGCAGGTTGACCGGCGTGGGCGGCGTCGGGTCGGCCCAGCGGCGGTCGCTCGGGCTGGTGAGCGAGGCCAGCGGCTGGGCGTAGCCGGCGTAGACGTTGCGCGCCAGATTGGCGCGATCCACCGCCAGCGAAACCGCCTGGCGGAAGACGGTCTGGCGAAACCACGCCGGGCCGCGCTTCTGGTTGAACACCAGCACCTCGACGCTGAGGCCGGCGCCGGCGTCGAGCAGCCGGCAGCAGGGGTCGCCCCGCAGCCGGGCAAAGTCGCTGCTCGCCAGGGTCGAGATCCCGTCCACTTCACCGCGCACGAACAGCGTCAGCTTCAGATTGGGATCGGAGATCACGCGCAGGCGGATGCGATCGAGGTAGGGGAGGCGGGCGCCGCCCGGCCCCCGCTGCCAGAAGTAGCGGTTGCGCGCCAGCGTCACCGCCGCGCCCGCCTGCACCGACTGCAGCCGGAACGGCCCCAGCCCGGCCATCGCCCCGGGGTGCGCGCCCGCGATCCAGGTGTGGGCGAGCGCGCCCGCGCGCCAGGCGGCCTCGAGTCGATGGCGGGGCAGCATCCAGACGCTGTCGAACAGCCGATTGCCCACCGCGAAGGGCGCCGGCAAATCCAGCTCGACCGTGGTCGGGTTGAGCGCGCGGGCCACAATCGGCTTGCCGTCGGCGGTGAGGAGCTGCCGCTCGGGCGCGTCCAGCTTGGGATCGGTGTAGACCGCGAAGCTGAAGACCACGTCGGCGGCGGTGAAGGGCGCGCCGTCGCTGAAGCGCACGCCGGGGCGCAGGTGCACGATCCAGCGCAGCGGGGTGAGGTGATCCACCGCCGTCGCCAGCGCCGGCTCCACCGCCAGCGTGCGCGGGTTGATGTGCATCAGGTCGGCGTTGGTGAGGCTCGCCACCAGTTGCGAGGCGCTGTCGGTGGCGAGCGCCGGATTGTAGGTCTCCGGGGCGGCGCCGATGGGGATCACCAGATCGCGGCGCGGGGCGGCGCCGGGGGCGGCGGCGCGGCGGCAGCCGGCGAGCAGCAACGCCGCCAGCGCCAGGCCTGCTACTATGGCCGTGCCGTGACCCGCGGAATCCGCCAACGCCTGGTGTCGGCGGCGGCGAGCGTCGCCGCCTCGCTGGTGGTCTGCTTTGCCCTGGGCCAGCTCGCGCCCGGCGATGCCTTCACCGCCCTCCAACTCGACCCCGCGGTCTCGCCCGCCGCGCTGGCGCATCTGCGCGCCGAATATGCGCCCCAAACCCCAGTGGTGCGGCGCTTTGCAAGCTGGCTGGCCGCCGCCGCGCACGGCGACTTCGGCATTTCGCTGGCCTCGCATCGTCCGGTGCTCAGCTTACTACGCCAGCGCGCGCCCGCCAGCGCCGAGCTGCTGGCGCTGGGGTTGGGACTGGCGTGGGTGGCGGGCCTGGCGTTGGCGCTGCTGCCCGCCTGGCTGGGCGAGTGCGCGCGCTGGCGGCTGCAGCGCGCGCTGGCGGCGAGTTTCGGCGCGGCGGCGGCGCTGCTGACCGCGCTGCCGCTGGGCGTGCTGGCGGTGGGCGCTTTGCTGGCCGCCCCCGTGGCCTGGCTGCCGGGCGCCGGCGCCGGCTCGCCCTGGCTGCCGGCGGCGGTGCTGGCGCTGGCGTTTCTGCCCATGGTCTACTTCCAGACCCATCAGGCGCTGGCGGCGGTGGCGCAACGCGGCTTCATGCTGCAGGGGCGGGCGGCCGGCCTCGCTCCCTGGCGGCGGCTGCTGCTGCATGCCCTGCCCAACACCAGCGACACGCTGGCGCCGGTCGCCTCGCTCAGCGTCTCCCAGGCGCTCGCCGAGCTGGTGATTCTGGAACCGCTGCTGGGTTGGCCCGGACTGGGCCAGCTTTCGCTGCAGGCGGCGCAGAGCCGCGACATGCCCGTGCTGGCGGCGCTGGTGTTGCTCACCAGCCTGGTGGTGGTGGTGTGCAACCTGGCGTCCGACGCGGTGCAATGGCTGCTCAACCCGCAATTGCGCCCCCGCACCGGGTTCACCGCCTCCGAGCCCGCGCTCGGCGCCCACGCCGGGACGCAGCCATGAAGCGGGCGCGGCGCGCGGTGCTGTGGACCTGGCTGGCGCTGGCGCTGGCCGGGCCCGCACTGGCGCCGCAATCCTTTCTCGCCCAGAACCGGCAGGCGGCGCTGGCCGCCCCCAGCCCCCGGCACTGGCTGGGAACCGATGCCTTCGGGCGCGACCAGGCCTCGCGCCTGCTGGTGGCCTGCGGACTCTCGTCCCTGCTGGCGCTGGCGATGGCGGCGCCGGCGCTGGCGCTGGGCGCCGTGCTCGGCTTGGGCGGAGCGTTTTCGCCCCGCGCCGCGGCCTGGACGCGCTCGGCGGGCGAGGCCTGCCGCAGCCTGCCCTGGATCTTCGTCCTGGTGGCGGTGCGCGCGGCGCTGCCGCTCGACGCCTCGGCGCCCACCATCGCGTTCACCCTGGCGGCGTTGTTCACCGTCGCCGCCTGGCCCAGCGCGGCCTGGGCGCTGCAGGGCGCGGCGCGCGATCTGCTCCAGCGCGAGTTCGTGCACGCCGCGCGCGGGCTGGGGGCGAGCCGCTGGCAGATCCTGACCCGGCATCTGTGGCCCAACCTGCGCGGCCTGCTGGCCACCTATTTCGCGCTCCTGCTGGCGGCGGCGGTGGGCGCCGAGGCCAGCCTGGAGCTGGTCGGCCTCGGGCTGCCCCCGCCCTGGCCCACCTGGGGCAACATGCTCAACCCCCTCAAGGACGTCACCCTGGCGCACTGCTGGTGGCTGTATGCGCCGCTGCTGATCCTGGCGCCGCTGCTGCTGGCGCTCACCCCCTGGGACACCCGGCCGGCTTGATAGAATGGCGGCCATGCTGAGGGTTCCTTTGCTCCGCCGGGCGCTGCTCGCGGCCGGCGCGGCGGCGCTGATCGCCCGGCCCGCCGCGGCGCAGACGGGGCAGCCGAATGCGCCCTACCTGCGCGCGCTCGCCGTCGGCGCCCATCCCACGCTGCGCTACACGCTCGACTTGCGCCAGCCCAATACCCATCTGGCCGCGGTCACGCTGCTCGCGCCCAGCCCCGGCCCCGCCCTCATCTTCGAACTTCCGGCTTGGTATCCGGGGCGCTACTCGATCTACAACTTCGCCGTGAACGTGCAGCAGGCGCACGCCACCTGCGCCGCCGGCGGCGCCCCGCTGCCCGTCCGCCGGCTCGACCCCAACCGCTGGCGGGTGTCCACCGCGGGGTGCGGGAGCGTGCGCTGGCAATACCGGGTGTACGGCAACACGCTCAACGGCAGCTTCTTCCAGCTCGACGCCACCCACGCCAACCTCAACGGCGGGCCGATCTTCATGGTTCCGCAAGGCGCCAAGCCCGACCCGGTGCGGCTGCGCATCCTGGCGCCGCCCGGCTGGCGCGTGCTCAACGAACTGGGCCGCCTCAACCAGACCGAGCTCTGGTTCCCCAACTACGACGTCTTTATCGACGCGCCCACCGAGGCTGCCCCCGATTTCACCCTCGACCATTTCCAGGCGGACGGCAAGACCTACCGCGTGCTCATCCACGACTACCTCACCCCGTCCACCGATGCCGCCCACCGGGCCGCGCTGCTGGCGGCGCTGCCGGCGATCGCGCGCGTGGAGAACGCCGTGATCGGACCGGACGACCTCGACACCTACACGTTTTTCTTCCACTTCAACCCGGGCAGCTTCGACGGCATGGAGCACCTGTTCGGGACGCAAATCATGGTGCCCGACGGACTGGCGACCGCGGCCGGATTGACGGAGGCGGAAGACGATGCGGCGCACGAGTTCTTCCACCAGTGGAACGTCAAACGCATCCGGCCGCGGGCGCTGGGCCCCTTCGACTACGAAGCGCCCAACCCCACGCCCTCGCTCTGGGTGGCGGAGGGATTCACGCAGTACTACGGCGAGATCTCGCTCGAACGCGCCGGGCTGGAGACGCCGCGCGCGTACCTCGACGTGCTGGGGCAGTCGTTGGGGCAATCGCTGACCGCGCCGGCGTACCGGCTGATGAGCGCGGAGGAGTCCTCGCTGACGGCGTGGTTCCACGACGCCACGCCGCTGCGGCAGGACACCAACACCGGCATCACCACCCCCTCCTACTACTCGCGCGGCGAGCAAATCGCCGCCGTGCTCGATCTCGACCTGCGGCGCCGCACCGGCGGACGCAAGTCGCTGAACGACGTGATGCGCTGGCTCTGGACGCACACCTACCGCGCGCCCCGCGCCAGCTATTACCTCCCCGGCCGCGGCTACACCGACCGTGACGTGGAGCGCGCCATCGCAAGCGTGGCGGGCGGGCACAGCTACGCGCCCTTTTTCCGCGACTACGTCGCCGGCGTCAAACCGATTCCCTACGATCGTTACCTGGCCGCCGCCGGACTCCGCCTGCAGTGCACGCCGACGCCGGGGACGGCGGGCTACAGCGGCGTCTACGCCGCCGGCGGAAAGGTTTTGGGCGTGGCGCCGAACAGTCCAGGCGAGCGCGCCGGGTTCGGCAAAGGCATGATCCTCACCGCCATCAACGGCGCCCCGCCGGGCGAGCCGCCTGCCGGAACGCAAGTCCTGAACACGCTGCCCGCCGGTCAAGCGGCGACGGTGGCGGTGAGCGAGCACGGCGCCCGCCTGACGCTCACGCTCACGCCCGGTCCGCCACTGGCGACCGCGTGCACGCTGGCCCGCCTGCCCATCGTCACGCCGGCGGAGCGCGCCCTGCGTGACGCCTGGCTGAGCGGAAATCCCGGCAGCCGCTAGGCGCCGCTGCGCGCCAGGGCCGCGAGCAGGGCGGTTTCGCAGCGCAGGATGCGGGGGCCGAGCGAGGCCGGGGCGAAGCCGGCCGCGACCGCGGCTTCGAGCTCGCCCGGCCCCCAGCCGCCTTCGGGACCGGCGAGCAGCAGGCGGGGGCCGCGCGCCGGCGACAGCGGCTCGCCGCCCGGCGGCTCGGTGAGCACCCAGCGCTCGCGGCCGGGCGCGGAGACCGGGGAGGCAAGAAACGCCGCCAGCGGCTGGGGCGCGACGATCTCGGGCCAGTCCGCGCGGCGCGACTGTTCGGCGGCTTCGCGCGCGATCGTGCGCCAGCGCTCGAAGCGTTTTGCCGCGGCGGCCAGCAGGCGCGGTTCCACCCGCCGCGTGGACAGCAGGTAGAGCCGGCTCAGGCCGAGCTCGGTCGCCTTTTCGAGCATCCACTCGAAACGGTCAAACTTGAACAGCGCCGCGCCCAGTTCAAGCGCGGGCGCCGGCGCCGGCGTCGCCAACTCGCCCACCAGATCGAAGGCGACCAGCGCGGGGGTGGCGCGGCGGACGCGGCCGAGATAGACGCGGCCCTGCCAGGCGAGCTCGAACTCCTGGCCGGCCACGGCGCGCAGTACGCGCGCCAGATGGGCGGCGGCGGCGCCTTCCAGCCAGGCGGCCTCGCCCTCCACGCGCGCGGCGAAGAAGCGGCGGCGGGACATGGCTCTCGCGTCCCCCTAGCCGAACAGGTCGCGGACCTTTTCGAACAGCCCGGCATCGTGGGGCGCGTTCTGGTTGGGCAGGAGGCGGTCGAGCTCTTGCAGCAGCGCCTTCTGCTCGCGGCTGAGCTTCTTCGGCACCTCGATCTCGACGAAGACATGCAGGTCGCCGCGGCCGCGGCCGTTGACGCGCGGCGCCCCCTTGCCGCGCAGCGCCGGCAGCTCGGTGCCGCTGGGGGTGCCGGCGGGGACGGCGGCCAGCTCATCGCCCCAGGGCGTGGGCACGTGGATGTCGCAGCCCAGCGCCGCCTGCGGGAACGAGATCGGGATGGAACAGTACAGCTCCGCCCCCTTGCGCTGGTAAAACGCGTGCGCGCGCACGTGGATGAGCACGTAGAGATCGCCGGGCGGGCCGCCGCCCAGGCCGGCCTCGCCCTCGCCGGTGAGCCGCAACTGCATGCCCTCCTCCACCCCCGCCGGCACCGCCACCTGGCGCTTGACCTCGCGCGTCACCCGCCCCTGGCCGCGGCACAGCGGGCAGGGGTCGCGAATCACCACGCCGGCGCCGCCGCAGGCGGAGCAGGTGCGGGCGACCGAGAAAAAGCCCTGCTGGAAGCGCACCTGGCCGCGGCCGCCGCAGGTGGTGCAGCTGGCGGGCGGCGCCCCGCCGCGCGTGCGCTTGCCCTGGCAGGCGTCGCACACCTGCAGGCGCTGGAAATGAATCTCGGGCTCGACGCCGTGCAGCGACTGCT
>DAIDIF010000194.1 GCA_027451805.1 Acidobacteriota bacterium | reverse complement strand
GGGGGGCGGGCCAGTGACCGGCTCACTGTACAGACCTCTTGGCGGTGCGGCGCCGGGAGCGGCCCGCCTCGGCGCTCGGCGGGCAGAGCCAGCGGCGAATGTGCACGCCGGCGGTGAAGCACCACGCCGAGAAGACCATGGTGATAAACAGGAGACCGAGGCCTCCAAGAAGCGCCGCTAGCAGAGCCAGCAGAGCCAGCAGAATCTTGACCAGATCCGGGCACGGAGGCAGCGCCGCCGCCGCTTCTTCAAGCCCCAATGCCATCCGTGCGCGGCGCGGCGCGCGCGCCGCGCCGCGCGTTATGTCGCGCGGGCGCCATCTTTGTGCGCCCTCTCCGCGGCGGGCTGCCGTCCGAGAGCGCGACCAGCTCCGCGGCGGCCGACGCCTCGTCCTCATCCTGGAGGCGGGCCGGAGCGGCGCCGGCCGCGGGCTCCGCCATCGCCATCGCGCCGCGCTCGCCGCGCAAACGCGCGGCGAGCGCACGGTGCCACGCGCGCCAGAGGCCGCGCCGCGCCTGGGCGTACAGCGGCACCCAGTGCCGGTTGAGCGCCGCGTGGGGCAGTCGCTCTAGTGAGCGCATCAGCTGCACGATGTCATCTCCCGCGTTCCGCTCGGGATCGGGCGGCACGAGGTACAGCACGTCGGTCGGCAGCGTCCCCGCGTCGATTCCGACCGGCGGCGCGCTCGCGGCGTCGATGATGTGCACGTCGTAGGCCTCATCGCACGTGCCGTCCGCGGGCGGCCCGGGCGGCGCGGGTGCGCCCGCGCCGCCCTCCCTGCGCACGAGGAACGCCGCCTGGGCAACCTGGGCGCGCCGGGCGCGGCGGACCGGCGGCATGAGTGCTGGCGCGCACGGGGCGGGCCGGCGGCCGGGCAAATGAAAAAAAATTTTTCAAGTCCGTCGTTGGTTCGGCCCCCCCCGCCACCTCACGCGTCGCCAGCGGCCGGGAGCGCGCCGGCGTGGCGCAGGTAGCACACGCGGCAGTGCGCCGCGTACTTGTCGGCGCCGCCGGTCTCGACGATGCGCGCGCCGGACCGGTCGCCGTGCAGCTTGCTCGTAAAGTTCGCCGCGCGTCCGCACTGGCAGACGCTCGAGAGCATCTCCACCTCGTCGGCCACGGCCAGTATGGCGCGCGTGCCGTCCCACACGGCGCGCTGGAACGTGGTAGTGAGCAGGGTGACGTAGACGTTCTTGCCCAGCAGCGCCAGCTGCTCGGCGGCCCAGTCGAGATCGCCGCCCAGGAACTGGCCCTCCTCCACGAACACCTCCTCGGCGAGCATCAGGCGCGGCTCCGCCTCCTGGAGCGCCGCGGCGAGGTCCGGCACGCGCAGCGTGTCCATCGGCACCACCACCCGGTCGTGCGTGGTGATGCCCGCGGCGAGGTCGCGGTCGTTCGCCGTGGGCATCACCAGGAGGCTGGCGCGCGCCGGCCCGTGACGGGCGCGCGTCGCGTGCTGTCCCAGCCAGCTGCTCTTGCCCGAGAACATCGGCCCCATGCAGACGCGCACGACGCCCGGCTCGACGCCCGCGCAGGTCACGTACTTGCCGCGCTCCAACGCGCCCCGCACCGCAACGTCGCGGCCCTTGTGACGGATGTGAAACGAACGGCACGGCGCGGCGCACTGGGACGACATCGCCCGGAGGGGTCGTGGAGGGGGGGGGGGCGCGATGGTGGTGGTCAAAGTGTTTTCGCACCGGCGCGGGCCGTGGGGAAAAAAACGCGCGCCAGGCCGCCCAACGCCCTCTCTCTTGGGACACACGCGCCACCCATGGGTAAAAAGTGCCGGCGTGCCTCCCGCCCGACGGCGCTGGTGCCAAAAAGCCAGTGAATGCTGCAGGCCTACGTGTTTGCCGCCGCGGCGCTGCTCTTGTCCTACTGGTTCCTGCGTCCGTCCCATGCTGCGATCGTGCTACTCAGCCTGCACCTCTTCGTCTTTGGGGCGCTCCAGACGCCGGTGATTCACCAGCCGCTCGAGTTCTCCGTGATGCGGCCCGTGGCCATCTTGGCCGGCTGCTTGCTGGCGTACCTGGCGGCGCGGCTCATCCGCAAGCCCGACTTTGTCTTTCACAGTCGGCGCTACATGCTCGAGTGCCTCGTCTTCCTGCTCGTCAACGCCGGCACGCTGGTCAGTTGGCAGCTGGCCCCACAGCGCTTCTGGAACTTCATCTTCATCGTCGCGGTTCCGCAGTTGCTCAGCATCTGCCTCTCGTTCGCACTCGTCGACCACGCCCACACCTGGGGCCAGGCCGAGCGCTGCCAGTTCACCGTGCACTACCAGTACCTGGCGCTCTGGGTGTGTCTCACCGTGCCGTTCGCCGCCGGCCAGCTGGCCGCGCCGCACCTGCCCACCGGCTACTGGACCGCCGCGTTCCTCGGGGCCGGCCTCGTGTGGCTCGTGTTCCACGCGTTCTTCATCACGGTGCCCGTCCCGGGCACCGTGACCGCCAGCGTCCTCATCCTCCCCGACGGCGCCGATGAAGTCGGCGGCGCCGCCGCCGCCGACCCCGCAAAGCAGCGCTGGGGCCAGCCCGCGTGCCCAACACCGCCGCGCGAGTAAAGCGAGGAAGGAGAAAAAAAATTCCCAGTGTGATGGCGCCCGCGCCGGCAGCCCAGAGGGCCGGGGGGTTGGGCCCCGGCTGCTTCGTCATGATGACGTCATAACCTATCCGTTTTGGGAACGAAATTTGAACCGCTCCTCATTGGTTTGGATAGCTAAGTAGCCTCGCTAGTACCCTCGCCCTATTGACACTTTTTTTTGCTTCGTCATGATGACGTCATAACCTATCCGTTTTGGGAACGAAATTTGAACCGCTCCTCATTGGTTTGGATAGCTAAGTAGCCTCGCTAGTACCCTCGCCCTATTGACACTTTTTTTTGC
>DAIDIF010000193.1 GCA_027451805.1 Acidobacteriota bacterium | reverse complement strand
GCTCTCGGGCGCCTCAGAGCACCCTCCGCCCACGCAGGGCGCTCTCGACGCGCTGTTTGAGAGCGTCCAGCGCGCCGCGTGCCTGCGGATTGTTTGCCAGCGTCAACGTCGGGGGCGGGGGCGTGACCGTTGGGTACGCAGCGGTGCTACTCGGGGGTTGGGTGGTACTGCCGGCGGTGCTGTTTGCCACCGGCGTGCATTGGCACGTCTGCGCGCGCTCCAGCAGGTAGTCGATCTGCGCCTGTTGTACAGCGATGGCGATCGTGACGTTGACGAACGACTGCTGGATGCCCACGAGTATCGCGTCGGACACCGACTGGACGTAGGCCGCGACCGCGTCGGGCGCGCTCGAAATCTTGACCAGCGCAATGATGCCGATGATGAGGGCCGCGAGGGCGATCGCCGCCACCACCCAGCGCGCCAGCGTCAGGAGACGGTCCACCGTGGCGCGGTCCCACTCGAGCATCTGCTCGCCGGTGGGCGGCGACGCGGGTAGCAACACGTCGCCCGCTTCGGCCATCAAAGGGAGGCGCGCAAAAAATAAACGACCGTACGCACTACTCGCCCGAACCAAACAGACGCGTTACACGGGTTTTTTACGGTTCCACAGGAGCACCGGCGGCCTGACTCTCCCCACCGCGCCATTCACCGCTCGGATGCCCATGGCCGCGGCGCTCGCCGGCGCTCGGCGGGGCCTCTGGGCGAAACATACAGGCATTCCGACCGGTCTCCTCCTTGATGCGCGCAAGCGTCTCTAGGTCGTCGCTGATCGCAGCCTCGATTGAGGCGACCCGCCGTGACCGGACGTAGGCCGCGACCGCGTCGGGCGCGCCTGAAATCTTGACCAGCGCATTGATGCCGATGATGAGGGCCGCGAGGGCGATCGCCGCCACCACCCAGCGCGCCAGCGGAGTCATTTGCAAAACGGAGGAGAAAAAAATAACGCTCCCTTTCGGCCTCGCTCTCTTCCAAGTTTTTTTTCCAGTCCGACCACTCGGTCGCCACCCTGTATGGCGCGGTGGGTTTTTTTCCGCCCTCCTCTGTTGTCACCCCACCCGCCCCGGGCGCTCGGCTGTATCCCCAATGGCCAACGCTGTGCAGACGATCGCCAGGGAACTCGCGTCGCTCACGACGGATGCGGAGCTGAACGACGGCGCCAAGGTGCTGGAGGGGCTCGCGCGCGGCCTGCGCCTCCGGGCCGAGGCGGGTCGGCGGTACTCGCTCGCGGTGCTCGTCGAGATGATCGTGGCCCGGCTGTACGACAACCGCACCAGCGAACGGGTCACGCCGGTGCCGAACGCCGACCAGGATGCCGGCGCGGACGACGCCGGCGCGCTTCGGGGGCGCATCGTGGCCGTGGAGGGCCTGATCGCGGCGGGCAAGACCGAGTTTGTGCGCAAGCTGGCCGCGGCGCTCGTGGGGCGCGTCCGGGTCAAGGTGCTGCCGGAGCGCGTGATGAAGAAGGCGCTCGGCGTGTACTACGGCGATCCGGCCAAGTACGCCTACGGGTCGCAGCTGGGCTTCACCGCGCTGCGCTGCAACGCCAACGACGTGGCCATGGCGGCCGCCGGCCGGCTGCCCAGCGAGTACCCGCTGCCCGCGAGCGGCGAGGGGCTCGCGCTGGTGCTGGCCGACCGCACCTGCGGCGGCGACGCCATGTTCGCCGTGTCCAACTACCTCGCCGGCCACATGCTCAACGCGGAGATCGAGGCGATCGTCGATGCGTACCCGACCAACTTTGAGTTCTCGGTGATCATGTTCCTGGACGTGTCGGCGCGCCGCGCCGAGTGGGTCTGCAAGACGCTGCGCCGCAACGCGAGCGAGCTGAGCATCCCGCTGGCCTACTTTGAGGAGCTGCGCCTCACGCACTACGCGCTGATGCGTGCCTTCGCCCGCCGCGGCGCCCCGGTGCTCTACGTCTACTGCGACGACGAGCCGCTGGCCGTCGACAGGGTCGCCTTCCTCGAGCCGCTCGAGGCGGTGGGCGCCATTCGCGACTGCCCCGCCGGCGAGGCGGTGCGCGCGCTCTGGGCGGACCTGCCCGAGCCGGTCTACGGCACCACCACTGAGGCGGACGTGGCGTCCGCGCTCGCCACGGTCCGCGGGCGCTACCTGCAGCACCCCAGCGCGCACGTGCGCCGCGTGGCACACGTGCGCGTCTGAAAAAAACCGCGCGTGCCAAAAAAATCGGCGGTCAAAGAAAAACGTTTTGTTTGTGTGCGCACCTCACAACGGGGGTTTTTTTTCTTTGCCCGGGATGCCCTGCGTTCAGTTGGGGAAGATGAACGTGCCGCCCACGACCGTTGCGCCGGCCGGGCGGGTTGCGGCGAGCTGAAACTCGTGCTCCAGATCGCTGTGTAGTACCGCCGCCTCCGGGTGGTGCGCGCCGCTCGGCTTGCTGCTGCCCAAGAGTGGTTTCGCGTCGGGCAGTTGGCTGGCCTGCGGCGCGTTGTAGGGCACCCCGTACGGCGAGCGCCAGCTGTCCGCGGAGCGCTCGTAGTAGTTCCACGGGCCGACGTTGGAGCCGTACGTCCACAGCAGCAGCGCCTGGACGGCGGTGAAGCGGCCGATGGCGATGATGTCGAGGCCCTCCAGTAGGCAGAGCAGCGTGAGCACGCCGGTCAGCGTCCACCAGGAGATCCAGTAGCCGCTGGGGCCCGGCGGCGACGCGCCGCTGCTGGGGCCCGGCGGCGACGGGCCGCTGCAGGTGCCCCAGCACTGCGCGTAGCTGGGGCAGCTCGCCTCGTACTGGATGTACCAGATCGTGCAGAAGAGGTGCAGGCCAAAGCAGCCAAAGGTGGTGAAGAGCGCCGGCACATACCACCAGCGCCAGAGCGTGTGCCAGAGCAGCGAGTAGAAGAAGCCGAGCGCCAAGATGGTGAGGCCCGCCTGGCCAAAGATGCTCCAATACTCCCAGTGCAGGATGCTGGTGTTGCCGCAGATGCTGTTGAGCGGGATCATGCCCGAGATGATCTGGTTGGTGCCGATGATGAGCAGGTGCACCACCGAGATGAGCCCGGCCGAGTAGTACAGGAAGCGCTCGTCCCAGCTGCCGCGGTAGGGCAGCGCGGGCGTGGCGGCGGCCGCCATCGGCCCGGGCTTTGTGGGGATGGGCGCGTGTGCGTGCCGCTGCGCGGCGTGGCGGGACTTTAAGCGCGCCGCACGCTGGGGCACGCGCGCGGGCGGCGCGCCGTTTTTGTTTTTCTCGCGTCAGGCGCCGCCCGCCGCGGTGAGCGCCGCGGCCGCCTCCACGGATGGCAGCGACATGCCAAAGTGATAGTGCGTCGGGGCGGTGGGCGGCACCGCGGCGGGCGACGGCGGCGCCGCACCGCCGTCGCCCGCCTGTAGCTGCGCCTGCTCCTTGCGTACCTGGACGAGCGCGGCGCCGAGCCGCTCCGCGTAGACGCTCACCAGGTAGCGCGCGTCCGCCGCGAGCCGGATGCTCTCCTCGAGCATCGAGGCGGCCAGCGAGAACATGCCGAGCGTGGCAAACACAACGCAGAGTTCGACGACGAGCGCGTCAGAGACGCTCGGCCAGGCGCTGCTGATCACGCGGTCCAGCACGTAGAAGCCGTAGTACCACACCAGCCAGAGCGCCTCGGCGCACGCCACGAGGCGCACGCCGGCGTAGGCCGCGGCGGAGGGGGCCTCGTCCGGGTGCAGCAGCGTGGAGATGAAGCGGTCCAGCGCGATGCGCGCACAGTCAAAGGCCAGCACGACCATGAGCAGCAGGCACAGGCCGTTCCAGTATTGCACCGCGAGCAGCAGGATGGCGGCCAGGCGCAGCGACAGCGCGTAGCGGGTCACGCTGTGCCGGTCCGGGTAGCGCACCGGGCCGAGGAGCACGTTGAGCGCGATGTAGCCCACCGAGAAGTAGTAGGCGATGTACCAGCCGCGGCGCTCCATCTGCTGCATGGGCCGGTACGCCACGAGCGCAAAGTGCAGCACCCACACGGTGAGCGACAGCACGATGCGCGCCACGAGCAGCACGAGCGTCCAGTCCTCGTGTGCCTTGGCCAGCTCCAGGTCGTACTCGGCGCGCGTCGCGAACGGCATGAAGAGGCGCCGGCCGCGCTGAAACTTCTCGCTGAGGCCCGGGTCGAACAGGTAGCCGAGCATGATGCACGCCAAGAAGAGCCACACAAAGTCGGACGCCTGCGGGCTGAACGGCCCGGACGGCGCCGGCGAGAGGAGCACGCTCTCCAGGCTGGCGCTCCCCTGCAGCACCCAGTCGGAGGCGTGTATGAGGCCCAGGCGGAGCGTCGCCGGGCCGATCGGCTCGCGCTTGCGGCTGATGGCGGAGAAGTTGTTCGGCGCCCGGGGCGGCACGAAGCGCACCAGCTCCACGTAGTTGCCCGTGGTCGCGTCGACCGTGTAGGCATCGATCTCGATGCCGGTGCGGGCGGCCCCGGG
>DAIDIF010000192.1 GCA_027451805.1 Acidobacteriota bacterium | reverse complement strand
CACCCCGGCCGCGCCCAAGCAGCAGCAGCCGGTGCCGCAATCCAGCGCGGCGGCGCCCGGCGCGCCGGCGAACAACTTTGGCAAGCGCGCCTGGGCACAGTTTGCCAGCGCCGGCGTGACGGCGCGTCCCGGTCCCGGCCCCAACGGCGGGGCGGCGCCCGCCGAGGCGGTCACCACGGTGGCGCGCACGTCGCACTTCCAGGCGCGCGCGTTCGGCTACTCGGGCACGGTCAGCTTCCGCGCCGTCGTGGTGCAGGTGCCCACGTTCCGCACCTCGAAGGCGCCGAACGGTCCGTTCACCACGGGCAACACGATCGTGGTGGTCACCTCGGACGCGCCGCGCCCCGAGGAGGCGTACGACGTCAACAAGAAGCCCATCCGTCTGCCGGGCAGCATGGTGTGGGACGAGGAGCGCATCAACATCACGGCGCCGGACCGCATTCAGCGGCCCGAGGAGGACCCGCACGCGCTGCTGGTGGTGGGCGTGGGCAAGTCGGACGGCGCGAGTAGCGCGGCCGGGGCGGCCGCCCCGGCGGGCGCGGCCAAGCCGCCCATGAAGCGCTGGGACCTCTACGGCCGGCTCTGCAAGGGCGCCATCATCGAGGTGCAGAGCGCCAAGTTTGATCGCAACGACCCGCCCGCCGTGTGGGACGAGTACGAGTTCACCGCGGTGAGCTACAAGGTGGAGGCCGGCAAGGACATGAGCGCGCGCGGCGGCAGCGACAACCGCGGCGTCATCTACGAGAACTGGGACGTGAACGGCTGCGTGCGCCTCTCGACGGCCAGCTCGGCCACGCAGTGGGCGTTGGCCAACCGGCTCGCGTCGATCGTGCACGGCCTCGCGCCGGTGCGCTCCGCCAACTTCCCGGTACTGGTGCGCAACCCCGACGTCAGCGTGGAGGCGGCCACCGCTCAGGTCGCCGCGGAGCGCTCCAAGAAGAAGGCGTCCGCCGGCGACAACGTCATGTACGGCCTCAGCGGCGAGGTGCTGGAGGGCGCGGACGGCGGCGGCAGCGGCGCCGACGGCCTGCCGCGCGCGAGCACGGAGCTCACCGAGAAGGAGAAGGGCGAGGTGGCGCGCCGCCTGCTCACGGCCGCCAGTCGCAAGGCGCTCAACCGCGTCGTGCTGGCGCTGCCCGTGCACCTGCCCGACCCGGCCTACGCCGACTACTTTGCGGCGCACGGCCTGCCGTACAAGTATTGGGTGCCGCAGACCGTGGGCACGGACGGCCAGGACGTGAACGCGCTCGGCCCCGACCCGACGCAGCGCAACTTCTTCATGTACCCGGCGCCCAGCGAGACCCAGCAGCGCCCGAGCGGAACCCCGCCGCCGATCGTGTACACGGACCCGCGGCCGGTGCCGCCCGGCGCGAAGGCCGGGCGCTTCTGCCCCTCGTTCGACCACCGCATCGTGTGCATGCAGAAGCTGCCCGAGGAGGCGCTGCCCGGCGAGCCGGTCGACGAGGACGGCAACCCGGTGCGCGAGTCGCCGGTCCAGAAGCTCTACTTTGACGTGCACAACTCCACCCAATCGCTGCGCCCGTACGGCATCCAGAACCCGATGGCGATGGGCCTGGTGTTGCCCACGCTGATCGCGGCGACGCCGGCGCTCAACATCTGCTACG
Source organism: Acidobacteriota bacterium (assembly GCA_027451805.1). Taxonomy (GTDB): domain Bacteria; phylum Acidobacteriota; class Terriglobia; order Terriglobales; family SCQP01; genus SCQP01. The sequence goes on along the minus strand of DAIDIF010000192.1, from coordinate 3,098 downwards.
TGTCGCGCCCGCTCGAGATGGTCAAGTCGCTGCCGCCCAACCCCGCCGCGCCCGAGATGCCCATGATCAGCCTGTCGGGCTGCGTCGCCGGCGTGAACCGCGACACCTCCGTGGTGCCGCCCGGGGCGACGCCGGTGCAGCTGAACGCGCTGGTCCCGGACCTGGGCGCCGGCGTGGTCTCGTGCGGCTACCCGATCTCGTACGACGCCGCCCTGGAGCTGTACCGGTGGGCCCACGGCGTCTTTGGCCCGGAGCAGATCCACAGCGAGGGCGACATGTCCAACTCGGACATGGACCGGCACCCGTACGCCAAGACCAACGTGCTCGTGGGCGGCCCCGTGCAGAACGCCTGGGAGACGCGCGTCAACTACGCGGCGGAGGGCCGCGAGCGCTGGTACGCGTACGCGGTCTGCAACTGGGCGCAGAAGCCCTCGCGCAACCCCGGCATGGGCCGCCTGCTGGAGGCGCTGCGCAACTCGAAGCCGCATCCCATGGAGAACGCGCGCAAGCTCTTTGGCAAGCTGATCGCCGACATCGCCCACAAGCGCCACAAGTTCACGCCGTCCACCGCCGCCGCCCAGCGGCTCGCGAACAACCCGCAGGCGCTCAAGGCGGCGCACGACGCGGCCGAGGCGTACGCGGCCGAGCTGGCCGCGGCGGGCAACCTGCCCGCGCTGCCCTTCGCGGCCTCCGAGATGCTCGACATCTTTGGGCCGCTGCACGCCGCCGGCCAGGAGGCGGACACCAGCGAGCAGACCGGCATGCCCTTCTACTGCGTGGTGTACATCGTCAAGACGCAGTACGCCAAGGCGCGCGGCATGGACAACTACATCGGCGACAACTTCTTCGCCGACGTGGTCCACCGCCAGGCGCTCGCCTACGAGCGGGCGGTGGAGGGCGAGGACGTGCCCACCTACCAGACCTACCTCAAGACGGTGCGCGAGGCCAAGGACGCGGCGGCCGCGCTTGCCCAGCGCACCGCCACCGGCAAGAGCGCCAAGCCGTCGCCCAAGGAGGCGCCCGCCCCTCCCATCAAGGCACCGCCCGCGCCCGAGCCCAAGACCAAGCAGGCGCCCCCTGCGCCCAAGGCCAAGCCCGCGCCGGAGCCGCCCAAGGCCAAGCCCGCGCCGGTCGTGGCCCCGGTGCCGGCCGCGGCCGCAAAGCCCAAGGCGGCGCCCCCGCCCGAGGAGCCCATGGCAGAGGCGAACGAGGAGGAGGAAGAGGAGGCGCCGGCGGCAGCGGCGGACGCGGGAGAGGCGCCCGCAACCCAGGAGGTGGAGGGTGTCGAGGAGGTACAGGAGGAGAAGGAGCAGCAGCAGCAGCAGGAGGAGGTGGAAGAGCCGCAGCAAGCCGCGGCCGCGGAGGGCACTGCCGACGCCGAAGCGCACGAAGCCGACGAGCAGCAGCAACAGCAGGCGGAGGACGCGCCCATGGAGGACGCCGATCAGGCCGATGCGTTCTGACCGCGGCGCCACGCGCCCGTCCGCCCGCCCGCGCGCGATTGTGTGTGAGGCGAGCCGCCTTGATGCCAAAAAAATTAATCGTGTGCGCGCGTCAAAAAAATGTTTTGTCGGTGGGCCCGATGACTGACGAGGGCGACCGCTGGACCCCTGCGGGGCATGGCGGTGCAAGTGCGGACCGTGTTGGAGGCCAGGCACGCGCTGATGCAGAATGCGAAGGCCACCTACGATCGCGTCTCGGCGACCGTGCACGAGCTGCTCCGGCAGGGCAATCCCAACGCGGCGCCGGTCAACTACCGGCACAGCAAGATCAGCGACGTGGACGACCGCGCGACGGTCACCGTCGGCATCACCGGACTGTTCTCCGTGGCCGGCGCGGCACTCGCTCGCGCGCGCGAGGCCGCCGGCTGCGGCGACGCCTACGTCATCGACGGCGGCGCGGGCAACTACACGGTCACCTTCACGGTGCCGATCGTCATGCCGATCGGCCCGCCGCCCACGGAAGAAGCGGCGGGCGGCGCGCTGCCGAAGCAGCGCGGGTGGCTGCGCCGCTGGCTGGAGGACAGCTACACGGTCGGCGCGAGTGTGCGCTACGTGCTGTACGGCCTTCTCCTGCTGCTGGTCGTGCACGGGCTCTTTGATCGCTCGCTGAGCGAGAACGTGGACGCGGCGCGGCGCGCGGGCCGCTGGCTGGGCGAGGCGCTGCTCGCGGTGGCCGGCGCTCTGAGTTGGGCCTACGGCGCGGCCGGCCGCGCCGGGGGCCAAGTGGTGCAATGAACGGCTTAAGGGCGGCGGGGGGGTCGTGCGCGCAGGCGGGCTCATCGCGGGGCGCGCGGCGATGGACGACGACGCCGGAGACGTGCGGCGCGCCGCCAAGCAGGCGCGCATCGCCCAGCCGATCGATGTGGTGCTCGAGAACACCGCGGCGCGCGCCGCGCCCCCGCCCGGCATGGAGGACCTGCCGCCGGCGGAGCGCGCCCGAGTGCTGCGCCTCATGGTGCTGTTCAGCCGGCACGTGGAGCCGGACGCGAGCGGCCGCCACTGGGCCTTCAAGAAGGTGATCTCCAGTGCCGACGGGCCCAACACGCTGCAGAGCTACAACTGCTACTTCACGGGCTACAGGGGCGTCATCACGATCGACGAGCTGCGCCGCTTCCAGGAGACCCACCGGGAGCACGTGGCGTACATCGGGCTGGACCTGACGTTCGTGTCGGACGATCAGGAGTTTAGCGGCGCGGTCGTCGTCAACATCCCCAGCGCGTCCTGGAAGGCCCGCCGGGCGGCCGAGGCCGCCGAACAGGCACCCGTCGCGGCGGCGCTGCTCGCCGAAACCACCAGCACCAGCACCGGCGCCGCCGCCGCGACGGGACCCGCGGCCGCGGCCGCGGCCGCAGAACTGGCGCCGAGCGCGCCAGTGGCGCACGCGCCCCCCGTGGGGGTGCTGCCGCCACCGCCGTCGGCACACGCACCACCACCACCGCCGCCGCCGAGTGACCGTTCGCGCAAGCGCCGCAGCTGGGGCGAGGCGCTCCGGGAAACCGTCACGGCGATCGCCGGGCTGGGCGACGAATAGCGCGGGCGGCTTGTAAAGATGGTTTTTTGGAGGGTGTGCTCTAACCCCGCCGCGCCCCGCCCCCC
>DAIDIF010000191.1 GCA_027451805.1 Acidobacteriota bacterium | reverse complement strand
CCGGCGGCTCCGCCGCCCGCCGCCTTCGCGCCGGGCGCGGGGCGCGCGTCTGGTTAGGGTAAAATCGAGTCTTTATCCGATCGGAGGATTTCTTCATGGGAAAGGTAGCTAAGACCGCCGACCGCTCCAAGGCGGGCGAGTCGTCGGAACAGGCGTGCCCCAAGTGCGGCAAGCCGGTGCGCGTGGTCAAGCGCGTCCGCAACCGGCAGCTGCACATCGCCGGCGGCATGTACCTGTCTTGTTCGGCGTGCGAATTCGCTGAAAAACTGTAGCCCGCGGCATGTCCAGCCGTTCCCCCGCCGACAACGCGCCGCACATTCCCGTCGCCAAGGTCTTCGTCGCCACCACGGTGATGTTGACCTTCATCTCGTATTGGCGGGCGGCGGCCATCGTGCTTGCCGACCTCGGCTCGTCCGCCTTCTACGTGGGCGGCATCGCCGAGCACGCCATCGGCAAGAGCGCGCCCTGGTTCATCCTCGCGGTGATGCTGTTCAGCTACGCCGTGCGCGCGCTCTACATCGAGAGCAGCACCATGTTCGTGCGCGGCGGGGTCTACCGCGTGGTCAAGGAGGCGCTGGGCAGCACCCTGGCCAAGGTCGCCGTGTCCGCGCTGATGTTCGACTTCCTGCTCACCGGCCCCATCAGCGCGGTCTCCGCCGGCCAATATATGGCGGGCTTCGTCCAGGATCTGGGCAAGCATCTCGGCCATCCGCTCAACTTTTCCATCAATAGTTTCTCCGCCATCTTCGCCATCGCCATCACCGCCTACTTCTGGTGGAAGAACATTCAGGGCATTCACGAGAGCAGCGAGAAGGCGATGCGCATCATGCAGATCACCACCATCATGGTGGTGATGATGATCGTCTGGTCGCTGATCACCCTGGCGCACATCGGCATTCATCTTCCGCCCGCCCCCGTCCGCGCCAACATGCATTTTTCCGCCGATTCGCTGGGCTGGCTCAGTCCCGGCCTGACGCAGTTCGCGGTGCTGGCCGCCCTGATCGGCTTCGGCCACTCCATCCTGGCGATGAGCGGAGAGGAGACCCTCGCCCAGGTCTATCGCGAGATCCAAAGCCCCAAGGTGAAGAACCTGGAAAAAGCGGGCCTGGTAATCTTCCTCTACAGCCTGCTGTTTACCTCGCTCGCCTCCTTCTTCGCCGTGATGATCATCCCGGACGCGGTCCGCGGCCGCTACCTCGACAACCTCATCGGCGGCCTCGCAATGTATCTCACTGGCCCCTACACCCTGCGTCTGGTGTTCCAGGGGTTTGTTGTTTTCACCGGCGCGCTCATGCTCGCCGGCGCGGTCAACACCGCCATCATCGGCTCCAACGGCGTGCTCAACCGCGTCAGCGAAGACGGCGTCATGACCGATTGGTTTCGCCGCCCGCACGGCCGCTACGGCACCACCTATCGCATCGTCAACCTCATCGCCGTGCTGCAGCTCGTCATCATCGTCGCCACCTGGGGCAACGTCTACGAGCTGGGCGAAGGCTACGCCTTCGGCCTCATTTGGAGCTTCGTTTTCCTCGCCGTCTCGGTGCTGGTGCTGCGCTTCAAGGAGCCCGAGGGCCGCGAATGGAAAGTGCCGCTGAATTTCAACATCGGCGGCCGCGAAATCCCCATCGGCCTCTGCCTCATCACCATCGTCCTCTTCTCCACCGCGATCATGAACTTGTTCACCAAGGAGATCGCGACCATCGCCGGCTCGCTCTTCACCGCCGCCTTCTTCGTCACCTTCCTCGTGAGCGAGCGCATCAGCGCCCGCAAGCGCGCGGCCGACGCGCATCTGGAGAAGTTCCGCGTCGCCGGCAGCGCCGACGTCTCTTCCGACGCTCTCGCCGTCCGCCCCGGCAACATCTTGGTCACCGTCCGCGATCCGGCCTCGCTGCACCACCTCGACTACATCCTCGCCTCCACCGATACCGTCAAGCAGGACATCGTGGTGATGACCGTGCGCCTCTTCCGCGCCTTCTCCGGCCCGGCGGTGGTGGACGACCGCCGCGTCTTCGACCAATACGAGCAGGAGCTGTTCAGCAAGGTGGTCGCGGTCGCCGAAAAGGCCGGCAAGCCGGTCTCCCTGTTGGTGGTGCCCGGCGCCAACGCCTACTACACCATGATCAATACCGCCCAGCGGCTGGAATCCGCCGTCATCGTGACCGGCGCCTCCCGCCAGCGTTCGGTGGTGGAACAGAGCAAGCTCATCGGCGATGCGTGGGAGGAGCTGCCCGAACCGCGTCCCCGCCTCGAGCTGCGCATGGCCGGCAAGGACGGCTCCGTCACCGTGGTCCATCTCGGCCCGCATACCCCGCGCCTGCGCCCCGAGGATCTCGATCTCCTCCACAATCTTTGGCTCGAGGTCACCGCCGACGCCGAGTATCGCGGCCTGCACCACTACGACGTCGTTGCCCTGGCCCTCAAGGAGTTGCAGGCCGAGCTGCACAGCCAGCGCCACGAGGAGCTGATGGAGGCCTTCCGCCGCCTCTCCCACCAGCCGCGGTACCATCCTCAGGAGCCGGAGCATCTGCCCGGTCGCGACTGAGCCGCCGCTATGCCGCCCGCCCCCTCTTCGCCCTCGCCGCTGCACTCGATGACCGGGTTTGCCCAGGTCCGCGCCGAGCACGGCGGGGTCGAGCTGCGGGTCACCCTCAAGTCCGTCAACCACCGCTTTCTCGACCTGCGCTGGCAGGTGCCGTCCGATCTCGAGCCGCTGCTGCCGGAGTTGGAGCGCCGCCTCCGCCGTCGCGTCCTCCGCGGCCACATTGACGTCCGCCTGGCGCTCGAACCTCGCGCCGCCGCCGCTTCCGCCGCGCGCCTCAACCGCGATCTGGTGGACGCCTACCTGCAGGGGTTCGCCGAACTCAGCGCCCGGCTGCCACCGGCTGGGCAGGGCAGCCCGGCTCCGTTCATTCGGCCGGCGGACATCCTGCGCCTGCCCGGCGTGCTCGCGCTTGCGGCCGATGTGCCCGCGCCCCCGGAAGCATTCGTGACCGAAACCTTCGACGCCGCCCTCGAGGCTTTCCTCCGCATGCGGGCCACCGAAGGCGAGGCCCTGGCCCGCGACCTGCACGCCCGCCTCGATCGCTTCGACGCCGCCCGCGCCGCCCTCGCCGCCCTTCGCGCTCCGCTCGAAGCCGCGCTGCTCGACCGCCTCCGCCGCCGCCTGCAGGAAATCCTCTCCGGCGCCGCCGCGGCGGTCGTGGATCCCGCCCGCCTCGCCCAGGAGGCCGCCCTCCTGGCCGAGCGCAGCGACGTGAGCGAAGAGCTGGCGCGCATCGAAGCCCACACCGCTCAGGCGCGAGCCCTGCTCGTCGCCGGCGGCGAAGCCGGCAAGAAGCTCGATTTTCTGACCCAGGAACTCAACCGCGAGGTCAACACGCTGCTCTCCAAAACCGCTTCCGCCGCGCCCGCCGCCCTCGCCACCACCGATGGCGGGCTGCAGCTTAAAGCGGAGCTGGAGAAATTTCGCGAGCAAATTCAGAATCTGGAATAAACCCATCCCATGGCCCTGTTCATCGTCTCGGCACCGTCCGGCTCCGGAAAGTCCACGCTGGTGTACGAGTTGATGCATCAAGTCTCGGGACTCAGCTTCTCGGTTTCCTACACCACCCGCGCCCCGCGCGGCTCCGAGGTCAACGGCCGGGAATACTTCTTCATTGACCGGCGGCAGTTTGAGGCCATGATCGCCGGCGGCGAATTCCTCGAGCACGCCGAGGTCTTCGGCAACTGTTACGGCACTACCTGGGCCTTCCTGGAGCAGGCGGGCCGCGAAGGCCGCGACCTGGTGCTCGACATCGACGTGCAGGGGGCGCGCCAGGTGAAGCAGCGTTTTCCCGACGCGGTCAGCATCTTCATCGCTCCGCCCGACCGCGCCACCTTGAGCCGGCGGCTCACTGGCCGCGGCTTGGACGCCCCCGACGCGATCGAGCAGCGCCTCCAGGTCGCCTCGCGCGAGATCGCGGCTTATAATGGGTATGACTACGTGGTGATCAACGACCGGCTGGAGGAATCGGTGGCGCAATTGTGCGCGATCGTGCGCTGCGGCCGCGGCGGAGGCTCCGGCAGCGCGGCCGGCCGCGATTGCGCCCTTGCTGAAACCTGCCGCCAAAACCGGGCGGGCGAGCGGTTACGGGTGGTCTTGACCTCGTTTGGCTTGCCGGCGCCCGACCCGCATTGAGGAGAGTTCATGATGGGACCCTTTACCAGCATCGAAGACGTGCCCAGCCGCTACCAGTTCGTGCACGTGGTGGCGCGCCGGGCGCGCAAGCTGCAGAACGGGGCGCGGCCGCTGGTGGCCAGCATCTCGCGCAAGTACACCCGCATCGCCCAACAGGAAGCCATGGCGGGTGCGCTGGATTTCACTCTGGTGACGGCCGCACCGCCGGTCGAAGGCGAGGCCGCTCCCGGCACGGAAGCCTAGGCGGGCCGGCATGAGGGTGCTGCTCGGCGTCAGCGGCGGCATCGCCGCCTACAAGGCGGCCGAGTTGGTGCGGCTATTCCGCCAGCGCGGCGACCGTATCCAGGTGGTCCTCACCCGCGGCGCCCGCCGCTTCGTCTCCCCGCTCACCCTCGCCGCCCTCAGCGGAGAACCGGTGCTCACCGGCCTCTTCGGGCCCCAGCCGGCGGCCATCGAGCACATCGCCGTCGCCCAGGCCGCCGACCTCGCCATCGTCGCCCCCGCCACCGCGCATACCCTGGCGCGCATGGCGCACGGCCTCGCCGACGATTACCTCACCACCCTGCTGCTCGCCACCCCCGCGCCGGTTGTGGTTGCGCCCGCGATGAACGTGCAGATGTGGCGTCACGCCGCCACCCAGGCCAACCTCGAGCTCCTCCGCGCCCGCGGCGTCCACATCGTCCCGCCCGGCGAGGGCGAGCTGGCCTGCGGCATGGTGGGCGAAGGCCGTATGGCCGAGCCCGCCGCCATCCTCGCCGCCGCGCTGCCGCT
>DAIDIF010000190.1 GCA_027451805.1 Acidobacteriota bacterium | reverse complement strand
ACCCCCCGCTTTCACCGGTTGGCGGTGGTGTGGACTTTGGCGTTCATAAAAAGCGGATCAGTTCGGCGCCCAGACAATTTCCCCACGCTTCTGGTTGCGCGAAAAATGCTGGGCGTCGTTTGCGTGGCACTCCTGTGCGCGCTGGGCGCGGCGCGCGGCGCCGAGTATCACTCTGTGTGCGTGGTGGGCGGCGGCTCGTCGGGCACGGCCTCGGCCGTGTTCCTCAAGGACCGCGGCTACACCGACGTGCTCGTGCTGGAGCGCGCCGCGCAGCTGGGCGGCCACTGCAACGACGTGCCCACGCCCGGCCAGGGCGTGGGGTACATCGCGGCCGGCGTGCAGGAGTACGTCAACACGTCGCACTACCCCGGCTTCAACCTCACCGCGCTCGAGTACGTGCTGCGCTGGCTGCCGCCGGCGGACATCATCCCCCTGGACTTTTCGCACGGCGACTTTGGCGCCGAGTACCTGGTGGACCTCGCGCTCGGCGGCATCCAGCCGCCGCCGGTCGGCTCGCAGACGGCGCTCGCCGAGGAGGAGGCGATCGGCGCCTCGCTCGGACGCCTCATAGGCTTTGTGAGCCAGTACCCGTGGCTCAACACCGCAGAGATACCCGACCCGATCCCGGCGCCGCTGCTGCAGCCGTTCCTCGTCACGGTGGCCGAGCTGAACCTGTGGCCGCTGGCGATCCCCGTGTTCGCCTCGCTGCTGTCGGGCCAGGGCGTCGGACCGCTGAGCAACCTCACGACGCTCGAGGCGGTGCTCACCGCCGACCAGATGGTGCTCAGCATCCTCACCGGACCGGGCTCGGCGTTCGCCGTCGGCAGCGGCTGCCAGAGCATGTACGACGTGATCGCCGCGACGTACCTCGCCGGCCACGTGGTGTACAACGTCTCGATCGACGCGATCATCCGTCCGAGCACGTGCGGCGCCGAGAGCCCCGTGCGCATCCACGCCAGCGTCAACAACGGCGCGACGCACAACGAGTACCACTGCGGCGCGCTGATCATGGCGATCGGCTACCCGACGCTCGAGAACCTCCAGATGCTGCAGCTCACCGAGGAAGAGGAGAGCCTCTTTGGCCAGTTCTCGACGCGTCCCTACATGGACGCGGCCTTTGAATTCACCGAGGGCGCCACGATCGCCGGCAAGCCCTTCACCATCTTCAACGTGAACCTCACGAGCCCCACGCTCGAGACGAACCTGCCCAGCATGTCGGTGGCGACGCGCTCGGTGCCCACCGGCGGCGCGGCCGCCTGGGCGAACGGCGTGAACCCCACCGACCAGGCCACCATGCTGGCGGCGCTGGAGGCGGGCCTAGCGGAGGTGCCCGCGCAGTTCTTCACCAACGCCCGAGTGATCTTTAGCTCGCTGCACCAGTACAGCGGCCACTTCTCGGTGCCGGCGCTCTCGGCCAGCCCCAACGCCTACACGCGCGTCACCGCGCTGCAGGGCACGCGCGGCACCTACTGGGTCGGCGCGGGCATCACGAAGGACTCGTCGGCCGTCATCTGGAACCACGCCTTCAACCTCCTCCAGAAGCACTTCCCCCTGCACAGCGCGGACGCAGACAAGTGATTTGCCGCGTGAATGAAAAGAGCGAGATTGATTTTTCGCAAGTTAATGCGGCGGCGGCGGCGGTGGTGGTGATCTACGCGTCCCCGTCGTGCTGACGCGCCATGAACAGGACCCACTTGCGCGCGTCGGCGGCGCTCAGCTTCTCGTAGAAGAGCGCTCGCGCGGCCTTGGGGGTCAACTCCTCCCGGGTGGCCAGCAGCTGCGCGTAGGCCTTGGCGAGGAACAGCAGCCACACGTGGTGCTCGGCGTCGTCGTCGGGCATGTGCGTGTGGCGCACGTTGATGGCGCCCAGGAACGCCTTGAGCTTGGCCCCGTCCAGGCCGAGTGCGTCGACGCGCTCCGAGGGATCCTGGACGGGCCGGTAGGCGCCGGCCCGCGTGTAGTGCAGCGGCACGTGGCCCGGGCGCCAGCGCTCCATGGCCGCGTCCAGGTGCGCAACGTCGTACGCGGGGTTGTCGCTGACCAGCACGGCGCGTTCGTTGTACGCGGAGGGGGCCTGCGCACCCGGCGGGCACGTTTGGCGCTCCCACGAGAGGAGCTGCTCGATGCGGCCGAGCGCCTCGCACACGCTGGCGCACTTTTCCGTCTCAAAGATCTGCAGCAAGTGGGCGTTCTTGGACCAGTATTCGATGATGCAGCGCGGCTCAAAGCGGTTGCCGTCCGGCGGCACCACGCGCAGCTTGTGCAGCACGCCGTCACGCGTGCTGGCCACGCACAGCCCGACCGCGACCAGCGTGTCGGACGCGTGCCTGCCGCCAGACTCAATGTCCAGGCCAAAGTAGAGCCGTTCGGCGCCGAGGGACGGCGCTTCGGGCATAACTGCGAGGCTCTTCGGAGCCGTGGGCTGCATGGTGCCCCCGTGCGCGGAAAAAACCTATGTCCTGTGCCACGAAGAGCGGGGAAAAACCCCCGCCTGAAGCGCAACGAAGACCGATAAGGCCTGGTCCGCGGCGCAGTCCCCACACCGCTGCGACACAGTCCCCAAAGGGCGACCGAGTGAGGACGGGGGGGGGTTATTTTGCTGCCCCGCCCACCGTGCCCACCCCCCGCCTCCCAACCGCACACCAGCGGATGGCATCCAAGCGCGGCAAAGAGGACGCCACGCCGGTGCGCTCAGAGACCAAGCGCCGCAGACGCAATCTGCCCGTGATCAGCGCGATCGTCAGCCGGCCGTCGGTGGTGGACGCCGAGGGTGCTGGCGGACCGACCGCGCCCGCGCCCCCGGCTGGGGCGGCGCCGCCGTACGTCCCGGCGGCAGCTGCCACGGCGCCCGGCGCCGTGGCTCAGGAGGCTGCGCCCGCGGTTCGCAACGCCGAGGCGGACCTCGTGTTGCTGCGGCGCATCATTGCCCAGGGGCACGCAACGCACACGGACAAGGTGGAGCAGCTCGTCAATGATTACCTGTACTACAGCAACGACAACTGCAAATGGCTTCTCGGCAAGGCGGTCGCACTCAAGCGCAGTGCGTCCCCAGCCT